>NZ_JBIAXM010000019.1:0-170916 GCF_042896695.1 Streptomyces sp. NPDC001270
GGCGCTGAGCGCGGCGGTCAGTCCGCTGTAGGTGTAGAACGAGTTCCGGCTCGGGAACATCTGGTTGAACTGCGCCTCACTGACCACGAAACCGGACGGGTTGCCGCCCCCGCCGCCGCTCGCCGGCGCGTTCCACTTCTGGTTGGCGCCGCCCGAGCAGGTCCAGATCTGCAGCCGGGTCCCGTTGGCGCTGTTGTTGTCCCGCACGTCCAGGCACTTGTTCGCGGCAGGGTTGACGATGTCATGGGCAGCGGTGACCACCCACTGCTGGTTGGCGCTGCCCGAGCAGTCCCAGAGCTGCACCGACGCGCCGTCCGCGGTGCTGCGGTCGACGACGTCCAGACACTTGCCGAGTGCGCGCAGGCTTCCGTCGCCGGGGTTGGACCAGATCTGGGCGTTGGTGCCGTTGCAGTCGTAGAGCTGTACGGCGGTTCCGTTGGCGCTGGCGGCGCCGGCCACGTCGACGCACTTCCCGGCGAGCCCGGTGATCCGGCCGTCGGCCGCCCGGGCGTCGGTCGTGGCGAACAGGGTGGCGAGGAGGGCGACGAGGACGGCGCCGATCAGTGTGCGGCCGGGGGTGACGCGTCTGACGGGCATGCGTCTGGAGTGGAGGATGGTCATGGTGAACGCGGCTCCTTGACGGTGGGGGAAGCGGAATACGGACGCGACCGCCGGGCCGTCGGGCGGCGTCGGCGGGCGGATCTTGCGCGGTCATGGCGGAGCGGACGGTGACATGACAAGCAGAAGGCCGGTCGGGAAGGCCGGCCCGGAGGGTGCTGCGACAGCTGGTGGTTGCTAGGTCTAGACCATGGCAGGCAGGGGTGGAGCCGTCAACTACCCAGCATCCACCGGTACTTCGTCCCGGCCGGCCCGGGTCGGGGCCCGTTCCGCCGGTGTCGGGGGGTGTCCGATGCCGCCGGTCCCCGGGCGGTGCTCCGTCGTGCCACGGTGGGTTCCGGCCCCGGCCGGTCATGACTCCGCGATCGCCTCGCGGACCTCACGGCTGATGCGCGAGTCCTCGCGTTCCGGCGGTCGCGGACCTGCGCCTCCGGGCAGGTGGCGGTCATGAGTCGGCCGCGCGGCGCGGTCCGGACCTCCTCGTGCGGGCCCGGACGGAAGACGGACGCCGGAGGGGAAGGCGCATGCTGTGAATTGCACGGATATGCCCCTGTCCGTGCTCGGTATGATCCGAGTCAGTGGCCGGAGCGCGCGGCGGTGCGACGCGACGCGGCCGTCGACGATGGGACGTGAGCGGATGGAGTTGGAGTTGCGGCATCTGCGCGTGCTGTGCGCGCTCGCCGATGCCGGGAGCGTGGGCCGGGCGGCATCCGCCCTCGGCTACTCGCAGCCGGCTGTGAGCACGCAACTCCAGCGGATCGAACGCCACCTCGGCGAGCCGCTGTTCGAGCGCGGCAGCGCGGGAGTGCGCCCCACCGCGTACGGTGCGGAGGTCGTCGCCCAGGCGCGGGACGTCCTCGCCCGCGCCAACGCGATCGGACGCCGCGCCCCGGCCGACGCCGCCCGAGCGGGCCGGACGCTGCGCCTCGCGGCCACCAACTCGCCCATGCTGTCCGGGACGGTGGCCCGGCTCCGTACCCGACTGCCCGCGGTGTCCCCCGCGGTGAGCAGCGTGTACGCCTCCTCGCGCATCGTCGAACTCCTGGAGGAGGGCGCCGTGGACGCGGGCATCGCCGCCGACTACCCGGGGATGGAACTGCGGCACTCCGCGGCCGTCGGCCACCGCGGCATCGTCACGGAGCCGGACTTCGTCGCCCTGCCGGCCCGGCACCGGCTCAAGGACGCGGACCAGGTCTCGCTCGCCGACCTCGCCGAGGACGCCTGGTTCGTGACGCCCGACGACGGAGCCGGCTGGCCCGGCGTCTTCTACACCGCCTGTACCGCGGCCGGCTTCACGCCCCGCACCGCGCACGAATTCCTCGGCGACCAGGCACAACTGCTCAGCATGATCGCCGAGGGGCTCGGGGTGTCCGTCGTCCAGGCGACGGTCCGGCCGATCCCGCACGTCGTGATCAAACCGCTGGCCGGTACGCCGCTGTGGTGCCGGTACGTGCTGGCCTGGCGGCGCACCGCGGTCGACGAGCAACTGGCCGAGGCGCTGCACCAGTGCGCCACCGCCGCGTACCGTGAACTGGCCGCACAGGCACCGCACTTGCGGACCTGGGCGGCGCGCACCTGGAACGTCACCGGGCCCGCTGGGCCCGGCCGTGGCCCGAGAGGCGCCACAGCCGGGTGACGGGACCGTTCGACCGGGGCCCGGGCCGCCGTTCGACTCCCGGTCTCCGGGCGCGGGACCGCGGGTGCGCCCCGGTCAGAGGTTCACGGCCCGCATGCCCGCCTCGTCGTAGCGCTCACCCGAGACCTCGGGGAGTTCCGCGGCGATGCGGGCCAGGTCGTCCGCGGTCAGTTCCACGTCGACCGCCGCCGCGTTCTGCTCCAGATAGCTGCGGCGCTTCGTTCCCGGGATCGGCACCAGGTCGTCGCCCTGGGCCAGCACCCAGGCGATCGCCAACTGCGCCGGGGTCGCGTCCTTCTCCGCGGCGATCTCCTTCACCTTGGCCGCGAGGCGCAGGTTCGCCTCCAGGTTGTCGCCGGTGAAGCGGGGGCCGCTGCGTCGGAAGTCGCCCTCGTCCAGGTCCTCCGGGGAGGAGAACCGGCCCGCGAGGAAGCCGCGGCCGAGCGGGGAGTAGGGCACGAATCCGATGCCGAGTTCCCGGCACGTGGGCAGCACCTCGGCCTCCGGGTCGCGCGTCCACAGCGAGTACTCGCTCTGCACCGCCGTGATGGGGTGGACGGCGTGCGCGCGGCGGATGGTCGCCGCGCTCGCCTCGCTCAGCCCGATGTGCCGCACCTTGCCCTCGGCGACCAGCTCCGCCATGGCGCCGACGGTCTCCTCGATCGGCACCCCGGGGTCGACCCGGTGCTGGTAGTAGAGGTCGATGTAGTCGGTACCGAGCCGTTGCAGCGAGCCGTGGACCGAGCTGCGCACGTGCTCGGGCGAGCCGTCCTGACGGCCGACCGTGCTCATGTCGCCGGGGACGGCGTCGTCCATCCGGAAGTTGAACTTCGTCGCGATCACATACTGGTCGCGGCGGCCCTTGACCGCGCGGCCGACGAGCGACTCATTGGTGAGCGGCCCGTACATCTGTGCGGTGTCCAGGAAGTCGATGCCCAGGTCCAGTGTGTGCTGGATGGTCCGCAGGCCCTCGTCCTGGTCGGCGGAGCCGTAGAAGGCGGACATGCCCATGCACCCGAGGCCGAGGGCGGACACCCGGAGATCCCGCAGATTGCGCTGTTTCATCTGACTGCCGGCCTTTCCATGAGGGTTTGATCTTCGTTCTCCGGGACGTTACGAGCTGGAGTGCGCTCGATGTCAAGGTCTCGGGGCGACGGCGGCCGTACGGTCCGAGCGCCTTGCCGTGCGGGAGTGCGTGCGCAGGGAAGCGCCAAGGGTGTGCGGACCCCGGACGGCCGTGCCTGATGAACGGGCCGCGCCCATACGCGCCTCCATCCTGCCTTTCCTGCCCCTGTGCCGCACTCCGGCCAGGGCCTGGACCGGCGCCAGGTCTCGAACGTCCGTATGGGTGGATCACCGCGCACAAGCCCGCCGCGGCTGCCACACTGACCGGGAGGACCGTCGGCCACGACCTGACGGACGGTGGTGGTGAGCGCCATGACCAGTCAGTACCAGGACCGCTCCGCACCGGACCCGCCTGTCGACCCCCGCGGCGACCCGTTCCTCGGCACCCGCTTCACCGCCCCCGGTCTGCCCCCACCTTCCTGCGCCGCGAACGCCTGGCCCGCCACCTCGGCCAGGGCCTCGGCACGCCACTGACGCTGGTCGACGGACCGGCCGGAGCCGGCAAGACCCTGCTGGTCGCCGACTGGGCCGCACGCCTGGACCGGCCGGTCGCCTGGTTCACCGCGGAAGGGGCGGACCGGGCGCCCGGACTCTTCTGGGCCTGCCTGCTCCACGCCCTCAGGGCCGCCGGGCTGCGGCTGTCGCCCGGCATCGGCTCCCCGGCACACCCCGACGGCGTGGACCGGGCCCTGCTGGCGCGCCTCGCGGCCGACCTGAGCGACCGCACCGACCCCGCGATCGTCGTCGTCGACGAATTCGAGCGCGTGGGGCCCAGCGCGGACATCGCCGACCAACTGGAGTTCGTACTGCACCACGCGGCGGCGGGCCTGCGGCTGATCCTGGTCACCCGGAGCGAACCGCTGCTCCCGCTGCACCGTTACCGGGCAGCAGGCAGCATCACCGAGATCCGCGGCGCGGAAGTGGCGTTCACTCCCCGGGAAGCGGCCATCCTGCTGGCCTCGCACGGTCTGCGGCTCACCGGCGAGGGCGCGCACGCCCTGGTCCGCCGCACCCGGGGCTGGGCCGCCGGACTGCGTCTGTGCGCCCTGGCCGCACGGCAGAGCCCCGATCCCGAGCGGTTCCTCAAGGAGTTCGAGGCCGGACACAGCGTCGTCGCCGACTATCTGCTCACCGAGGTGCTGCGGCGGCAGCCGGCCGCCACCCAGGACCTGCTGCTGCGGGTGAGCGTCGTGGAGCGGTTCCGGCCGGGGCTGGCGGACGCGCTGACCGGCCGGCACGACGCCGAACGGATCCTGGCCGGGCTGCGGCGGGAGAACGCGTTCGTCGAACCCCTCGGACGGACGTGGTACCGACTGCACCCGCTGTTCGCCGAGATCCTGCGGGCCCACCTGCGCGTACGGCACCCCGGCCTGGAGACCGAACTGCACCGCAGGGCCGCACGCTGGCTGAGCCGCTCCGGGTCGCTCACGGAGACCCTCACGCACGGCTGCGCGGCCGGGGACTGGGAGTTCACCGCCCGCACGCTCGTCGAGGACCTCGCGATCGGCCGGCTGTTCACCGGCCGGCGCCCCGACGACCTGGGCGCGCTGTTCGCCCGTATGACCGCGGGCACCGACAGCCCGGCACGGGAACTCGTCCTCGCGGCCCGCGAACTGGCCGACCGGGACCTCGGCCACGGGCTGGCCCGGCTGCGGCACGCCGGGGAACTGCTCGCCGCCGCCGACGGCCACCCGGCCGCCGCCGACCTGGTGCCCGCCCGGCTCGGCCTCGCCCTCCTGGAAGCGTTCGCCGCCCGGCTCACGGGCTGTCCCGGCCGGGCCGAACGGGCTGCCCGGATCGCCCGTGACCTGCGGCGGTCCGTCCCCGCCGAGCGCCTGCACCGGCACCCCGAACTGCTCGCGCTGCTCCTGACCCACGTCGGCTCGGCCCGGCTGTGGGCCGGACACACCGACGCCGCGCGTGCCGCGCTCGCCGAGGCGCTCTGCTGCCCGGACGGCGTCACCACGGCACTGCCGCGCGAGGAGTCCCTGGGCCACCTCGCGCTGATCGACTGGCTGGCCGGCTGGAACACCCGGGCCGAGCAGCAGGCACTCGCCGCGCTACGGGAGGCCGCCCGGTACGGGCTGCCGCCGTCCGCCTGTTCCGCGGTCGGCGGGCTGGTCCTGGCCGCCGTGGCCGTCGAACGCGACGAACTGGACACGGCACAGGCCCTGCTCGACCGGATCACCGCCACCGGCGACGGCCTGGTCGACCCGGTCGCGGAAGCGGCCAGGACCCTCGTGGGGGCGCGGCTGTCGCTGGCCCGCGGCGAGCCGCGGGCCGCCCTGGCCGCCACGGAGAACGGCGTCACGGCCGTCGTCGCCTCCCCGTGGGCGCGGGACCACGCGGCCCTGGTCGTGTCCGCCGCCCGGCTGGCCGACGGCGATCCGGAGGCGGCGGCCGAGGCGCTGGAGCCCGTCGCGGCGCGGCGACCCGCCTGCGCCGTCGCGGCGGCCCGTGCCCGGCTCGCGGCGGGGGACCCCGCCGCCGCGCTGGAACTGCTCGACGCGCTGCCGGCCGGCGGCCCGGACGGTCCCGCGCTGACGGTGCGGGCCGTGCTGGTGCGCGCCGAGGCCGCCGACCGGGCCGGAGACGTCACCGCCGCCCGCCGCCTGGCCGCCCAGGCGCTGCGTGCCGCGCGCCGCGAGCGCCTGCGCCGGCCGTTCCGCGAGGCCGGCCCGTGGCTGTCGCCCCTGCTCGTCACGGGGCCCGCCGACGACTGGCTCACCGCCCGCGGTGATCCCGCGCACGGCGGCCCGGCAGCCAGCGGTTCTGCGCACAGCGGTCTCGGAGACAGCGGTGCTGGACATGGCGGTTCTGCAAACCACGGACCGGTGGACGGCGCACCCACGGCAGACGGACCCGTCGGCCACGGATCCGCACGCCATGGACCCGCCCGCCATGGACCTGCCCCTCACGGCCCCGACCTCCGGTCCGCGCCGGTCGTCGAGGAACTGAGCCCGCGCGAGCGCGACGTACTGGGCAGGCTCGCACAGCTGATGTCCACCGAGGAGATCGCGGCGGACCTGTACGTCTCCATCAACACGGTCAAGACCCATCTCAAGAGCGCCTACCGCAAGCTCTCGGTCAACCGGCGGGCGGACGCGGTGCGCCGGGCCCGCGAACGCGGCCTGCTCTGAGCCGTCGCGGCACCGCGGCCCACGGAGGCGCGCACCGTGCCCGCGCTGCGGGGGCGCGGGTTCACCTGCGCCGGGTGAGGCCGGGGCGGGCCGCGGGGCGGGACGATCACGGGAGAAACGGACCGCCGGCGGAGACGAACGAGCCACCGTGGACACGAGCGGACCACGGGCGGACAGACACGAGCACACCACCGGTGGGAAGGGGACAGTCCGGCTGCTGTACACGCCACCCGCGGGGAGGACGGCTCATGCGGTACGAGATCCGCGTCGAGGGACATCTGTCGAAGACGCTCGCCGAGGCATTTCCCGAACTCGACCACGTGGTCGTGTCCGACCAGACCCTGCTGTTCGGGCCGGTCGTGGACGAGGCGCACCTCTACGGGCTGCTGGCCCGGTGCCAGGCGCTGGGCCTGCGCGTCCTGGAGCTGCGCCGAGTGCCGGAATGAGAGGCCGCGTGGACGGGGCCCGCCCCGGCGGCGGGTGACGGGCCGGGGCCGAACCGCCTCGATCAGGGTTGCGCGGCCCCGGACCCTCCCGCCTTCTTCTCGGGTTTCCGGGACCTCCCCGCCTTCCGGTGGTTGCCGGCCTTCGCAGGACCGGCCGGCGCGCTGGAGGCGGCGTACGGGTCGGGCTCCGCCCCCGCGGGCGCCTCCCGCTCCAACTCCAGCCGCACCTGCGCGAGTTCACGCCGAGTGGCGGCGCTGACCCGCGGGTACCGGGGGTCGATGTCCCGCAGGGTGCGGACCAGCACCGCCGCCGCGCAGGCCCGCGCGAACCACTTGTGGTCGGCCGGGATCACATACCAGGGCGCCCACGGGGTGCTGGTCGCGGACAGCATCTGTGAGAACGCCTCCTGGTAGTCGTCCCAGCGCTCGCGCTCACGGACGTCCGCCGGGGAGAACTTCCAGTTGCGTTCGGGTACGTCGATGCGTTTGAGGAAACGGATGCGCTGCTCTTCCCTGGACAGGTTCAGGAACAGCTTCACGATCCGGAAGCCGTTGTCGCACAGGTACCGTTCCCAGTCGTTGATCTCCCGGTAGCGCCGCTCCCAGACGTCCGGGCCGCGTGCCTCGGCGGGCAGCCTCTGCCGGGCGAGGTTCTCCGGATGCACCCGTACCACCAGCACCTCCTCGTAGTGGGACCGGTTGAAGATGCCGATCTCACCGCGGGCCGGCAGCCGGCGGGCGTAGCGCCACAGATAGTCGTGGTCGAGTTCCTCGGCCGAGGGCACCTTGAAGCCGGCCACGTGGACGCCCTGCGGATTGACCCCGCTCATCACATGCCGGATCGTGCCGTCCTTGCCGCCCGCGTCCAGCGCCTGCAGACAGACCAGGACGCCGAAGGTGTCCTGCGCGGCCAGGCGCCGCTGGTAGTCGGCCAGCAGGTCGACACCGGCGCGCAGCAGCTCGACGCCGTCCTTCTTCTTCCGGATGCCCGCCTTGTAGCCGGGGTCGAAGTCGTCGGCCAGACACACCTTCGAGCCGGGTTCGACCCGCAGCGGCTCGATGAACTCCGTGCTCCGCCGGACCCTGTCATCCGCCATCGCCCGTACGTCCCTTCTCGCCGGGCACCGCCGTGGGTCCCCGTGTCCCCGCAGGATCTCCGAGCCGGCCGCCGGCGGCCTCACCCGCGCCGGGTGAGGCCGGGACCGCGGGCCGCCTCCGGTCCGTGGCGGGCGCGGCGCCCGGACGTCCAGCCGTCGGCGCGCACGGTCCGGCCGGGGCGCGGCTCAGCCGGGCCGGTCGGTGGCGGGGTCCTCGCCCTCGCCGCGGGTGGCGGCGGCGATCAGCCGGTCGATCAGCGCGATCAGCACGTCCCGGCTCGACTCGCGTTCCCGCGCGTCGCACAGCAGCACCGGGGTGTCCGCGGGCAGCGCGAGCGCGTCCCGGATGTCGTCGGGCGCGTACGGATGCCGGCCGTGGAAGCCGTTGACGCCGACCACGAAGGGGATGCGCCGGCGTTCGAAGAAGTCGAGGGCGGCGAAACTCGTCTGCGGCCGGCGCACGTCGACCAGGACCACGGCCCCCAGGGCACCGATCGCCAGGTCGTTCCACATGAACCAGAACCGCTGCTGCCCGGGGGTGCCGAACAGGTACAGCACCAGGTCGGACCCGATGCTGATCCGGCCGAAGTCCAGGGCGACCGTGGTGGCCCGCTTCCCCTCGATGCCGTCGAGGTCGTCGACGCCCAGCCCGGCGGCCGTCAGCGTCTCCTCGGTACGCAGCGGGGCGATCTCACTGACGGACCCGACCATGGTCGTCTTGCCGACGCCGAATCCCCCGGCAATGAGGATCTTGACGGTGTCCGGAGCGGCGACCGCCCCGGCGGGGGCTGTACGGCCGATCTTGCTGACCATGAGGCGGGATGCCTTTCGTCGAAGCGGGAGAGCCGGCTGGACGGGACGACGGCCGCAGGAGCCGATGAGCCGGCCCTTCGGCCCGGGGGCCGGCCCGACGGCCCTAGAGCCGGCCGAGACCTTCGCGCACCTTCCGCAGCAGTTCCAGGTCCGGTGCGCCGCTGGAGACGGGATGCGGCCGGTGGGTGGTGATCCGGCCCTCCTCCAGCAGGTCGCAGAGCAGGATGACGACCACGCTCACGGGAAGGTCGAGGTGGGCGGCGAGTTCCGCGACGGCGATCGGCCGGGCACACCGCTTGAGGATGCGGGCGTGCTCGGGCTGCAGCCGGTCCGCCCAGGCGGGCTGCGGATCGATCGCGGTCACCGTCGTGATGAGGGTGAAGTCGGCGCGGCTCGGCCGGGTCCGCCCGCCGGTCAGGGTGAACGGTCGTACCAGGCGGCCCGCCGCGTCGCCTCCGTTCACCTCACACGCCGCGGTCGGACGCGGCGACGACGCCAGCGCGCGGCGCCGCGCTCAGGTGCTCGCCGATCTTCTTCACCAGCATGTTCATCTGGTACGCCACCACACCGACGTCCGCGCCCTGACTGGTGAGGACCACGAGGTGGGCGCCCGGACCGGCGGAGGTCAGGATCAGATAGCTGTTGGCCATCTCGATGAGCGCCTGGCGCACCGGACCGCCGCGGAAGTCCATGCTGACGCCCTTGCTGAGGCTCATCAGGCCGGACGCGGTGGCCGCGAGGCGTTCGGCGTCGTCGCGCAGGAACCCGGTGGACTTGCTGACGACGAGTCCGTCCTCGGAGAGGACCACGGCGTGGTTCACCTCGGCGACCCGCTCGACGAGTCCGGTGAGCAACTGGTCGAGCTGGGTGTGCGTGGCGGGGATGGGGCTGGTCATGTCAGCGTCCTTCGTGAGCGGTCGGCGGGCGGAGTCGGCTGGGGAGGTCCCCGTTCTCAGGCGGGGGCGCGAGCGGCTCCGCGCCGTCCGCGCGGGCCTGGAGCGTGCCGCGCTGGAACCCGCCGAGGGAGGAGGCGGCGCGTTCCGCGGTGAAGTCGTCGAGCCGGCCGTTCCCCTCGGCAGGCGGCGCCTCCTCGCGCAGTTCCAGGACCAGACTCGTCTGCGGCACACGGCGCGGCAGCGGGGTGAGACCGCCCGGGGTGTCCTGCGGTCGGGGGGCCGCGGCGGGCCCGGCCGGCCTGGCGTGCCGGACCCGCGGCACGACGGCCGTCGCCGGCCCCGTCCCGTTCACCGCACTGGTGCCTGCGTCCCGCTGCGTGCCCGGGTCCGCGTCGTCCTCGGCCGCACCGGGGACCGCACGCCCGGGCCCGCCGGGGCTCTCGCGTACGACGATCTCGTGCGGTACCAGGACGATGGCCATGGTTCCGCCGTACGGCGACGGGCGCAGCGTGACGGCGATCCCGTGCCGGTCGGCGAGCCGGGCGACGACGAACATGCCGAGCCGCAGGTCGTCGGCGAGTCCCACCACGTCGAACTGGGGCGCCTGCGACAACTGGGCGTTCAGCGAGGCGTAGTCCTCCTCGGACATGCCGAGGCCGCGGTCCTCGACCTCGATGGCAAGTCCCCTGGCGACCATCGAGGCCCGCACCCCGACCGGGCTGGGCGCGGGGGAGTAGGCGGTCGCGTTGTCGATGAGTTCGGCGAGCAGGTGGACCACGTCCGCGACCACGGGCGGGGCGAGGCTCACCTCCTCTTCGGTGTGCACCTCCACCCGCCGGTACTCGGCGACCTCGCCGACGGCGCTGCGCAGGATGTCGACCAGGGAGACCGGCTCGGTCCAGCTGCGCCGGGGCTGCTCGCCGCTGATGATGACGAGATTCTCCTCGTAGCGACGCAACTGGCTGGCCGTGGAGTCCAGTTCGTACAGGGCTTGCAGGATGTCCGGGTCGTTGTGCTGCCGCTCCAACGCGTCCAGCTTGCTCAGCTGGAGGTTGACGAGATTCTGGCTCTGCCGGGCGATGCCGAGGATGACCTTCTGGAACCCGCGCCGGGTGTCGGCGAGTTCGACCGCGGTGTGCACGGCCGTGCGCTGTGCGGTGTTGAACGCCTGTGCGACCTGGCCGAGTTCGTCACGTCCGTAGTCCAGCGGCGGGGTGGCCTGCTCCACGTCGACCCGTTCGCCCCGCTCCAGCCGGGCGACCACCTCGGGCAGCCGCTCCTCGGCCAGGCCGAGCGTGGCCTCCCTGAGCCCGTGCAGCCGCCGGGACAGCGAGCGGGTGATCCGCCAGGACATGCCGGCGCACAGCAGCAGGGCGACGAACCCGCCGACGCTCAGCGAGCCGGCCGTGACCAGCAGGTCGTGCGCCCTCGCGGTGCTGCGGTCGAGCAGTCCGGTTGTCTGACTATGGATCAGATCGTCGTAGTCGTCGCTGACTTCGGTCAGCGCGGCGTTCCACTGTCCCTGTGCGTCGGGCAGCGCGATCCGCCCGTCCGTCCCGCCGGCCGTGGTCCGGGCGGAGAGGATCTTGTCCTCGATCCCCTCCAGCCTCTTCCAGGCGCCGCTCTGGAGGATCTGTTCGGCCTGCGCCTTGGCGTTGTCGCGCAGCGCGGGCATCACCTGGTCCTCGATCAGCCAGCGACGGGTGTTCACCAGCCGGGTGAACACGGCCCACCGGTCCTCGTCCAGGTGTCCGGACGACCAGGCCGTGGTGAGCAGCGCGTCCTCCTGGGAGACCTGCTCCGCCGCGTGCTCGATGGCGACGAGCGGCATGGCCTCCGAGGTGAGTTCGCCGTCGTCGACCTGGGACAGCCCGAGGAAGGCGTGGATCTGGTCGTCGATGATCGTGCTGTACTGGTCCAGCACCTGTTGGGCGGTGATGTCGGTGGGGTCGTCGACCTGGCTGCGGTAGTACTCCAGGCTGCCGACCGACCCGATGACCGAGTACATGCGGTCCTTGATCCGGGACGGTGCCTCGCGGATCTCCTTCGCCTGCCCGACCAGTTCGGTCACGGCCGCGTCCGTCTGCTTCCGCTGTGTGTCGAGCGCCGCCCGGGAGCCGTGCGGAGAGGCGAGCCAGGCGGCGGACAGCCGGCGTTCCCGTTGCAGCGCGAGGGTGGCCTCGGTGCCCATGGCCCCGGTCGACCGGCTCAACTGCGCCTGCGAGCGCAGCCGCAGCCCCTCCGAGAACATCTGGGTCGTGGTGGCGCCCCAGATGACGGCGAGGGTGACGCTGGGCACGAGGGCCAGCAGGATCAGGGAGAGACGTATGGAGCCTAGACGGCGCCGGGCGCCTGTCCGTGGAGACATCGTCGTCCTAGTGCGGTCTTCGTCGGGCGGGGGGGAGTCGGAAGGAGAGACGGGTGGGGGCGAGCGCGGCGGGTGGTGGGTGTCCCGTGCGGCACGAGGGGTGCGCGAGGATGTTATCCGCACAAGTGACCCCAGGTGCCGCACATGCTCGAATCGTTGGCGTGGACCCGGGGTGAACCGGCCGGTCAGCGCGTCCCGTTGGCGGCGAACTGGGCCACCTCGGCCACGTTCGTCTTGGTCACGAAGGCGGGCCCGGTGAGCACGGGCGACTCCCCGCCGCCGCTGATGTTGCCGTTGGTCCGGTACAGCCACAGCGCGTCCACGGCGAGATAGCCCTGGAGGTAGGGCTGCTGGTCCACCGCGAACTGCACGTCGCCGCTCTGCACGGCCTTGACCAGGCCGTCGTTGAGGTCGAAGGTCGCGACCCGGGCCCGGCTGCCGGCTTCCTTCACCGACTTCACCGCGGCGAGCGCGAACTGGGCGCCGTTGGTGACCACTTCGTCGATGCCGGGGTCCTGGCGCAGCCGGGCGGCGATGGATTCGGTGACCGTGTTCATGTCGGTGCCGTCGACGTAGGCGAGGGAGGTCTGGCCGCCGAACGTCTTCTTCACCCCGGCGCAGCGGGCCTCCAGGGCGATGTTGCCGCGCTCGTGGATCACGCACAGGGCGCGCTTGGCCTTCAGGTCGTCCAGCTTGTTGCCGACCGCCCGGCCCGCCACGCTCTCGTCCTGGCCGAAGTACTCCAGTGCGCCGGTGGACTTCCAGTCGTCGATGCCGGAGTTGAGGGCCACCACGGGGATGCCCGCCTTCTTCGCCTCGGTGATCGGGGCCTTCATCGCCTCGGGCTTGGCCAGCGTCACGGCGATGCCGTCGACCTTGTCGCGGATCGCGTCCCGCACCAGCTCCGCCTGCCCGGCGCCGTCGGGGTCGTTCGCGTACGTCAGCTCGACGTCGTCCTTGGCCGCGGCGTCCGCGGCTCCCTTGCGCACCCGGTCCCAGAAGGCGTCCCCCCGGTCGCCGTGGCTGACCATGGCTACCTTCAGCCGGGCGGTGCCGGCTGCGCGGGTGTCGGCGGCCGACCGCGTGGCGCCGGCGCCGGAGCAGCCGGCGACCAGCAGGCAGCCGGCCGCCGCCGCGGCGGCGGTCAGCGCCGCGGAGTGCGTCGGCCTGCCGGGCGCGGGACGTGGGGGAGACGTGTTCATGGGGGTGCGGCACCTCGCTGTGCGGCCGAGCCTGGGGGAAGGGAGCGCGGTCCCGGTGCTCGGGTGTGGCGCGCCCGGCCCGCTCTCCCCGCTGGAGCCAATCGTGTGTGACCGCGGGTAGTCAAGTGTGCCAATGGTGTGAGGTGTGGCCGGTGCCACATCGTGATGCGGTGGATGCGGTGCGGGACTGGAAAAGTCGGCCAAATACGGCACCGAGTGCCAGGACGTCACCGTGGTGCGACGGTCACGGTCCGCACACGCACGAGCGCTCGCCGCCGAGAGTGCGGACCCGGGTGCGCGGACCCGGTCTCACGGGTGCCCGGGGACGCTGGCGGCCGGAATGCCGCCGACAGCCGCCGGAAAGACGTCGCGGGCACGCCCGAGGGCCCCCGGGGCGACGGCGTCGGGGGGCGTCGCCGGTGATCCAGGAGGCGGGGTACCTGATGCGGGCGTACTCAGGGGGCGGCGGTCTCGGTGGTGGCCCCGCCGTCGCCGCCGGTGCTCGGCTGGCAGGTGGGACACAATTCGTGGAGTCCGTCGAAGGTGACGACGGTTCCCCAGCCCAGGCAGTGCTCGCAGTCGCGGGCAAGGCTCAAGTCCGGGTGGGGAGGCAGGAGGGGGCTTTGGTGGGCTCCGTGTGCCATGACGGGGTGCGGCTCCTCGAAGTCGCGGTCGCGGTTGCTCCATTTTGCCCTTTTTGTTCGAGCTTGTCAGTGGTGAGTGTCACTGAGTGCCAGAAAAAGTCAGCCGAGGCGTCCGAGCCGGGCTTCCTGCCACAGGTCGACACCGCCGTCGGTGGCGTACTTGTCGATCTCGGCCAGCTCCTCGGCGTCGAGGTCGGCGTTCTGCAGCGCGGCGACGTTCTGCTCCAGCTGGTCGACCCGCGAGGCGCCGATGACCAGCGAGGTGACGCGCCGGTCGCGCAGGGCCCAGACCAGGGCCAGCTGCGCCAGGGTCTGCCCGCGGCGGTCCGCGATGTCGTGCAGGGCGCGCAGCCTGCGCAGCATGTCGTCGGTGAGCCAGGCGCGGTCGAAGGACTTGTCCTGGGCGGCCCGTGAGTCTCCGGGGACGCCGTCGAGGTACCGCCCGGTGAGCAGCCCCTGTGCGAGCGCGGTGAAGCCGATGATGCCGAAGCCCTCCTCCTGGGCGAGGTCGAGCAGGCCGTCGGCCTCGATCCAGCGGTTGAGCATGTTGTAGGAGGGCTGGTGGATGAGCAGCGGGGTGCCCAGCTCGCGCAGGATGGCAGCGGCCTCGCGGGTGCGCTCGGCGTCGTAGGAGGAGATGCCGACGTACAGGGCCTTGCCCTGGCGCACCGCGGTGTCCAGCGCCCCCATCGTCTCCTCCAGCGGCGTGGTCGCGTCGAGCCGGTGGGAGTAGAAGATGTCCACGTAGTCGAGCCCCGTGCGGCGCAGTGACTGGTCCAACGAGGCGAGCAGGTACTTCCGCGAACCGCCGCCCTGTCCGTACGGGCCGGGCCACATGTCCCAGCCGGCCTTGGTGGAGACCACCAGCTCGTCCCGGTACGGCGCGAGGTCCCGCTTCAGCAGCCGCCCGAAGTTGATCTCCGCGGAGCCGTACGGGGGGCCGTAGTTGTTCGCCAGGTCGTGGTGGGTGATCCCGAGGTCGAACGCGCGCAGCGCGATCTCGCGCTGGGTCTCGAACGGGCGGTCGTCCCCGAAGTTGTGCCAGTAGCCCAGGGACAGGACGGGCAGGTCCAAGCCCGAGCGTCCGGTCCGCCGGTAGCGCATGGGGCCGGCGTAGCGCTCGGGGCTTGCGACGTGGTTCATCGGTCTTCTCCGGGTGAGGGGCACGGGGCGGCCCGTGCGGACGGGCTCCCGTCCACCCTGCTCCGCCAGGATCCCGAAGTCCAACCGTACGATCGCATCGGATTCAGCGCGGGCACTTCTCAATCCCGTGGCCCCCGCACGCCGCCGCGCCGCCCCGGTGCCGGGACCGGGACGGCGCGGCGGCCGAGGTCAGTTCCACAGGGACATCGTCGTCACGCGTTCCTGCCCCGTCGGCCGGGAGTCGGAGAAGGTGAGGACGATCCGGGTGTAGTGGTTCAGCTCCGGATTCTTCTGCCACTGTTTCGGATGGTCGAGCCGGACGGTGACCGGATACTCGCGGAACGTGCCCGCCGCGCAGTACGGCTTGCAGTCGTTCACGAGGTTGACGCCTTCGGCCGTCGCCGAGTTCTGGCCCCAGTGCGACCAGCGCAGTGCGGTGAGGCGGCTGTTGCCGTCACCGCAGGCGAGGATGAAGTCGCCGGGACGTACGTCGGAGTTGAAGGAGCAGTCCACGAGGACGGGTGTCGCACTCTGCCGGGCCGGGTGGCCGGTCGGCGCCGTCGCCGACGGGGCCGCCGCAGCCGTGGTGATGCCTCCCGCGAGCAGCACGCCCACCGAGAGCATGATCGCCGTACACCGCACTGGATTGCGCATAGTCGCTCCCGCCAGCCTTGCTGCGCACTCGCGGCCACGCGACACCGCGCTGCCTCGGGCGCAGCTGCCTCTGCATCGACGCTACGACCGTCCCGGGAGATCCACCACTCGCACGATGCGAGGGCCTGCGGCGCGCGGTGCGCGGGTGTCGCCGGCCGGCCGAGTCCGCGGGCGGAGTGCGCGCTCGCGCGCGGCCGGTGCGAGCCGTCCGGAACGGCCCGCACCGGCCTGGAGTTACTTACGGTAGCCCAGGATGGTCATCATGCCCGATTCGGAGTGGTACTGGTTGTGGCAGTGCAGCATCCACAACCCCGGGTTGTCGGCGTCGAAGTCGGCGACGAGCTTGCGGTGCGGAAGGACGATCGAGGTGTCCTTGCGGGCGCCCACGCCGTTGAGGCCGCCCACGGCGAACGTGTGGCCGTGCAGGTGCAACGGGTGCCACATGTCGGTCGCGTTGATGAGGATGAGGCGGACGCGCTCGCCCTGCCGGATCGCATGGCGCTGGGTGACGGTATAGGGCTTGTGGTCGAAGCCCCAGCTGTAGTCCTTCATGTTGCCGGTGAGCCGGATCCGCAGGATCCGGTCGGGCTTGCGCCGGGCCAGGGCGACGGACTCGTGGGGGTCCATCCGGCGGGCCGGCACGAGCTCGCGGTCGAGTTCGGACACGTGCACCTCGCCCCGGGGCGCGGACGCCTTGGCGCTGGTGCGCAGCAGCGCCATGGCCTTGCCGTTCTTGCCCTCGGCGATCGCCATGAACGGGAAGACGCCGTCCTTCGCCGTGATCAACACGTCGTAGCGTTCCGCCATGCCGAGGATCAGGGCGTCGGTCTTCGTGTGCTCGACGGGATAGCCGTCGGTGTGGGTGACGGTCATCCGGTGGCCCCCGAAGGCGACCCGGAAGGCGGTGTCCGAGCCGGCGTTGATGATGCGCACCCGGATGCGTTCGCCGGGGCGGGCCCGGAACACCGACGGATTGCCGGGGAGCCGGCCGTTGGCGAGGTAGTGGGGGTAGGCGACGTTGCCGCCCACGCTGTGCAGGATGCGGCTGCGCCTGCCGTTCAGGATGCGGGACGGTCCCTTCGACTTCGGGCCGGCCGCCACAGGCGGCGAGGAGGAGGCGCCGTGACTGGCACCGGAGCCCATGCCCATCCCGTTGTCCATGCCCATGCCGTCCATGGACATGACCTTGCCGTGCCGCAGTTGGCTGAGGACGTCGTCCGGGGTGGAGCCGCTGACGCCGTCGACCCAGTCGTCGAGGACGATGATCCATTCCTTGTCGTAGTGCAGCGGCTCCTTCGGGTCGTCCACGATGAACGGCGCGTACAGGCCGCGGTCCGGCTGCATGCCGGAGTGGGAGTGCAGCAGATAGGTGCCGGGGTGGCTGACGGTGAAGCGGTAGAGGAAGTCCCCGCCGGGCGCAACGGCGTCCTGGGTCAGGCTCGGCACGCCGTCCATGTCGCAGCGCATGCGCACACCGTGCGAATGGAGCGTGGTCTCGGCGGGCAGATGGTTGGCGAGTCTGAGGCTGAGGACGTCCCCCGCGGTGACGCGCACCAGCGGGCCGGGCAGTTCGTCACCGAAGGCCCAGGTGCGAAATCTTCGCCCGTCCAGGTCCACCGTCGTCTCGGAAGCGGTCAACTCGAACCGGCGCACGGGGCCGGAGCCGCGTTTGCGCTCGGCGGCGTGCACCTCGGGACCGGAGGGGTCCACATACCCCTTGGGTCCCGGGGGAACGAAGCCGTGGCCGTCGACCTTGGCGGGCGCGCCGGCTTCTGGTCGGGACTGCGGATGCGAGCCGTTTTCGGTGCAGGCCGACAGGAGTCCCGAGCCGACGGCCGCGACCGAGGCGGTGAGCAAGGTACGCCGCGAAGGTTTGTGCATGAATGAATAACACACGTTTTATGCTGATATGTCCGGTATCTTGACCGGCGCGTCTTGTGGCGTCGGGGTGGGATGGCCGTTGCCGGCCGCGCGCACGGCCCGCTGATGCCCAGCGGGGCATAGGTCGGTGCCCGGGTCACGTCCACCCGAACCTGAGCATCGGCATCGATGTCAGTCCCGGGTGCGACCCTGCACACCATGGATGAGCAGGAGTTCATGCGCGGGCGGGTCTACGGGTCGGACCACGACGACGCGAGCCCCCGGCCCGGCCGAACCTATGCGGAACTGGTCGGCGGTCCGCTGGACGGGTTGCTCCTGGACGTCACCGGCCGGCCCGGCCGGGCGCCGGGCGAGCAGGTGGCACTGCTGACCGAGATGGGCCGCTACGGCCCGGGCGGGCGGTCCATGTACACGCCCCGCCCACCGGACGGCCGCCGCTACGACTGGTACGGCGACGCCCCCTGACGGCGATCGTCCGCACGGCCGGGCCTGCGCCGGCCCGGCGGCCGAGCCCCGTACGACCGGCGAGGGCGGGCCTTTCGGCTGGGACCCGTACGGCCGGTGCCGTCCTGGTGGCTGTGCCCGGTGCGACTGGTGCCGCCCTGGCGGCTGGGCCCCGTACGAATGCTGCTGTTCCTTCGCCCGAGCCCCGTACGTCTCGATGAACGGCCGCGGACTCGATGGGCCGGCGGTCACGGGGTTAGGGTCCCCGCATGGCTCAGCGAGATTGGGGACGGGACGTGGGGATCGTGCACCCCGGCGCCATGGGGGCGCGGGTGGCGGCGCAGGCCGTCGCGGCGGGTGCGACGGTCCGCTGGGTGTCCGAGGGGCGGTCGGCGGCCACCCGCGAGCGCGCCGCCGAGGCCGGTCTGCGGGCGGTCGGCAGCCTGGCGGAACTCGCCGCGACGAGTCAGGTGCTGCTCAGCGTCTGCCCGCCCGCGGCGGCGGGCGAGGTGGCGCGTCGGGTGGCGGCCACCGGATTCAGCGGTGTCTACGCCGATGCCAACGCGGTCAGCCCCCAGTTGATGGCGGAGATCGTCGCCGCGTTCCGGGGCGGCACCGCCACGGTGGTGGACGGCGGGATCACCGGCCCGCCGCCCCGCCGGGCCGGGACCACCCGGCTGTACCTGTCCGGCGACACCGAGGCGGTCGCACGTGTCGCGGCCCTGTTCGCGGGGACCCTCCTCACCCCGGTCGCGCTGGCCGGGCCGGTCGGGCGGGCGTCGGCGCTCAAGCTGGCCTTCGCCGCCTACAACAAGATCTCGTACGCGCTCGCCGCCCATGCCTGCGCCCTCGCCGAGGGTCACGGCGTCCTGGACGAACTCCTGGACCTGGCCGCGCACCAGTTGCCCGGCACCCCGTTGGCGGAACCGGACGTCCTGGCCGGAGCGGGGCCGCGGGCATGGCGCTGGGAGCCGGAGATGCGGGAGATCGCCCGGGCCTGGCGGGAAGCCGGACTGCCGGGCTCCTTCGCCGAGGCCGCGGCGGAGACCTTCGACCGCTGGAGCGCGCACAAGGACGACCCGACGGTGACGGGTGCCCGCCTCATCGCCGACCTCGCCGGGAAAGCGGCCGAGGGGCCGCGGCCGCCCGCGGCCGACACGGACGACCAGGGGTGACGTCCGGCCGGGGCCCGGGCGGACCGCCGAGCCCCTGGTCGGCGTCCACCCGGCCCCGGGCCCGCACACCGGTCGGCGCTCGCTCTCTACAGTGCTGTAGAAATCTCTCCTGAAGGTGATCACTCGGATCACTCGACAGCCGTGCCGTCGGGCGCGGCCGGCCGCGCGAGCGGCCCGCGCGAAGGAGCGGAAGCAGCACCATGCCGGACCTGCCGGACCAGTACCACCACGGGGCCGGGCGAGCGCCGCTGTCCGCCCGGCACGAACTGGCACGACGCTGTCGAGCCGTCACGGACGCCCGCTGGTTCGCCCTCACCGTCTTCGCGGTGATCCTGGCGAACGCGGCCCTGCTGGGCGTGGAGACGTACCCCGGTCTCGTCACCGACTGGCGGCACTGGCTGAAGCTCGCCGAACACGTCTGCCTGGCCGTCTTCACCGTCGAGATCCTGCTGCGCCTGGCGGCCCACGCGGACCGCCCGCGGGAGTTCTGGAAGGACCCGTGGAACGTCTTCGACCTGGTGGTGGTGGTCTGCGCCTTCCTGCCCGCCGTCCGTGAGAACACCACCGTGCTGCGGCTGCTGCGGCTGGCCCGGGTGCTGCGCACCGCGCGGTTCCTGCCCCAACTGCGCATCGTGCTGGTCGCGGTGGGCCGCAGCCTGCCCGGCACGCTGAGCTTCCTGCTCGTCGGCGGCCTGCTGCTGTACGTGTACGCCATGGTCGGCTGGGTCTTCTTCGGCGGCTTCGACCCCGAGCACTACGGCTCCGTCGGCCGGGCGGTCCTCACCCTCTTCCTGCTGATGACACTGGACGGCATCGGGGATGCCGTCCGGGCCGGCCTTGAGGTGTCCCGCTGGAGCCTCGTCTACTACGCCTCCTACGTCCTGCTGGCCTCCTTCGTCCTGGTCAACGTGCTGATCGGAGTGGTCCTCACCTCTCTCGAAGAGGCCCGCGAACTGGAGCGGGACGAGCCGCCCGCGCCGCGTCCGGTCCCCGGCGGCCCGCAGGAGCACCGGCAGCTCGCACAACGCATCGCGACCGCCCGCCGTGCCCTCGACGACCTCGAACGCGACCTCGGACGCGACGTCGCCCAGGCCCATCCGGCGGAAGCGGGCGACCCGCCGCTCCCCGCCCCGTCCGGCCGGACCTGACACCCGGCCGGACGGGGTCCGGACGAGGCCGCTTGGGCGACCCCGAGGCGGTCCAGGGCTGTCAATGTGATGTTCGCCCCCTTCAGAGGGTGCTGGTACGCCCCTAACGTGGCCGCATGGCACGGCAGGGGAGCGGCCGACACGATGGTGTCCGTCGCAGACAGGCCGAAGGGGTCGATGATGTTCCGCAAGGTTCTGGTCGCCAACCGTGGTGAGATCGCGATTCGCGCATTCCGCGCCGGTTACGAACTGGGGGCGCGCACGGTCGCCGTGTTCCCGCACGAGGACCGCAATTCACTGCACCGGCTCAAGGCGGACGAGGCTTACGAGATCGGCGTACCCGGGCATCCCGTACGGGCGTACCTCTCGGTCGAGGAGATCGTGGCCGCGGCCCGCCGGGCGGGCGCCGACGCGGTGTACCCCGGCTACGGCTTCCTGTCCGAGAACCCGGAACTCGCCCGGGCCTGCGAAGAGGCAGGCATCACCTTCGTCGGGCCCGGTGCGGACACGCTCGAACTGACCGGGAACAAGGCGCGTGCCGTGGCCGCCGCCCGCGCGGCGGGCGTGCCCGTGCTGGGCTCCTCGGCCCCCTCCACCGACGTCGACGAGCTGCTCCGGGCCGCCGAGGACGTCGGTTTCCCGGTGTTCGTGAAGGCGGTGGCGGGCGGCGGCGGGCGCGGGATGCGCCGGGTCGCGGAACCTTCCCAGCTGCGCGAGGCCATCGAGGCGGCGTCCCGGGAGGCGGCGTCCGCGTTCGGCGACCCCACGGTCTTCCTGGAAAAGGCGGTCGTCGACCCGCGCCACATCGAGGTGCAGATCCTGGCCGACGGCGAGGGCGGCGTCATGCACCTCTTCGAACGCGACTGCTCGGTGCAGCGCCGCCACCAGAAGGTCATCGAACTCGCGCCCGCGCCCAATCTGGATCCCGGACTGCGGGAGCGGATCTGCGCCGACGCCGTGCGCTTCGCCCGGGAGATCGGCTACCACAACGCCGGCACCGTCGAGTTCCTGCTCGACCGGGCCGGCCACCACGTCTTCATCGAGATGAATCCGCGCATCCAGGTCGAGCACACGGTGACCGAGGAGGTCACCGACGTCGACCTGGTCCAGGCCCAGATGCGGATCGCCGCCGGGGAGACCCTCGCGGACCTGGGACTCTCGCAGGACACCGTGACTCTGCGCGGCGCCGCGCTCCAGTGCCGCATCACCACCGAGGACCCGGCCAACGGCTTCCGCCCGGACACCGGCCGGATCAGCGCGTACCGCTCGCCGGGCGGTTCGGGCATCCGCCTCGACGGCGGCACCACCCACGCCGGTACCGAGATCAGCGCGCACTTCGACTCGATGCTGGTCAAACTCACCTGCCGGGGCCGGGACCTGAAGGCCGCGATCGTCCGGGCCCGACGCGCCGTCGCCGAGTTCCGCATCCGCGGTGTGGCCACCAACATTCCCTTCCTCCAGGCCGTCCTGGACGACCCGGACTTCCAGGCCGGACGGGTGACGACGTCGTTCATTGAGGAACGCCCGCACCTGATGACCGCCCGCTCCTCGGCGGACCGCGGCACCAAGCTGCTCACCTACCTCGCCGACGTCACGGTGAACAAGCCGCACGGAGACAGGCCCGACCTGATCGACCCGGTCACCAAGCTGCCCCCGCTGCCCGCGGGCGAGCCGCCCGCCGGTTCCCGGCAACGGCTGGTCTCGCTCGGCCCCGAGGGTTTCGCCCGGTGGCTGCGCGAGTCCCCGGCGCTCGCCGTCACCGACACCACCTTCCGCGACGCCCACCAGTCGCTGCTCGCCACCCGGGTGCGCACGAAGGACCTCCTCGCGGTCGCCCCCGTCGTCGCCCGCACCCTGCCCGAGCTGCTGTCCCTGGAGTGCTGGGGCGGCGCCACCTACGACGTCGCGCTGCGCTTCCTCGCCGAGGATCCCTGGGAGCGGCTGGCCGCCCTGCGCGAGGCGGTGCCCAACATCTGCCTCCAGATGCTGCTGCGCGGCCGCAACACCGTCGGCTACACGCCGTACCCGACCGAGGTGACCGACGCCTTCGTGCAGGAGGCCGCCGCCACCGGCGTCGACATCTTCCGTATCTTCGACGCGCTCAACGACGTCGGCCAGATGCGGCCGGCCATCGACGCCGTGCGCGAGACCGGCACGGCGGTCGCCGAGGTCGCCCTCTGCTACACCGCCGATCTCTCCGACCCGTCCGAGCGGCTGTACACCCTCGACTACTACCTGCGGCTCGCCGAGCAGATCGTGGCCGCGGGCGCCCATGTCCTGGCCGTCAAGGACATGGCGGGCCTGCTGCGTGCCCCGGCCGCGGCCACTCTGGTCACGGCGCTGCGCCGCGAGTTCGGCCTGCCGGTCCATCTGCACACCCATGACACGGCGGGCGGCCAGCTCGGCACCTACCTGACGGCAGTCCGGGCGGGCGCGGACGCGGTGGACGGCGCGGTGGCGTCGATGGCGGGCACCACCTCGCAGCCGTCGCTGTCGGCGATCGTCGCCGCCACCGACCACTCCGAGCGGCCCTCCGGCCTGGACCTCCAGGCCGTCGGGGACCTGGAGCCGTACTGGGAGAGCGTCCGCCGCATCTACGCCCCCTTCGAGGCGGGCCTCGCCTCGCCCACCGGACGCGTCTACCACCACGAGATCCCCGGCGGTCAGCTGTCCAACCTGCGCACCCAGGCCGTGGCGCTCGGCCTCGGCGACCGGTTCGAGGACATCGAGGCCATGTACGCCGCCGCCGACCGGATCCTGGGCCGGCTGGTCAAGGTCACCCCCTCCTCCAAGGTCGTCGGCGACCTCGCCCTGCACCTGGTCGGCGCGGACGTGCGGCCCGAGGACTTCGAGGCCACCCCGGACAGGTACGACATCCCCGACTCCGTCATCGGCTTCCTGCGCGGGGAACTGGGCACCCCGCCCGGCGGCTGGCCGGAGCCGTTCCGCAGCAAGGCGCTCCGGGGCCGGGCCGAGGCGCAGCCCCCGCGGGAGCTGACTGACGAGGACCGTGAGGGCCTGGAGAAGTCCCGGCGCACGACGCTCAACCGGCTGCTGTTCGCCGGCCCGGCACGGGAGTTCGAGGCCCACCGTCAGACCTTCGGCGACACCGGCGTGCTGGACAGCAAGGACTTCTTCTACGGGCTGCGCCCCGGCGCGGAGTACGCCGTCGACCTGGAGCCCGGGGTCCGGCTGCTGATCGAGCTGCAGGCGATCGGCAACGCCGACGAGCGCGGTATGCGCACCGTGATGGCCAGTCTCAACGGCCAGCTGCGGCCGATCCAGGTGCGCGACCGGGCGGCGGCCTCGGACGTACCGGTCACGGAGAAGGCCGACCGCGCCGACCCCGGCCAGGTGGCGGCGCCATTCGCGGGCGTGGTGACGCTCGCGGTCGTCGAGGGCGAGCAAGTGGCGGCCGGGGCGACGGTGGCGACCATCGAGGCGATGAAGATGGAAGCCGCGATCACCGCGCCGAAGGCGGGCCGGGTGTCCCGGCTGGCCATCAACCGGATCCAGCAGGTCGAGGGCGGAGACCTCCTGGTCGAACTGGCCTGAGCCGCTCGCTCCGCCCGCCGCCGTCCGCGTACGGGCGGCGAGCGGCGGAGCCCATCGTTGGATTACTAACGGTTGGTTGAACAGTTCAGACTGATAAACCTACTATTACTAATCATGAACGAGGAGGACACCGGCCGCGGGCACCGCGGCGCCCCAGAGGACACCGCCGGACTCGCCGCCGCGCTGCGGCTGGCCGTGGCGCGGATCACCCGGCGGCTGCGCCAGGCGCACGCCGTGGGCGACGTCTCGCTCTCCGGGGTCTCCGTCCTGGCCCGCCTCAACGCCGCCGGCCCCGACTCACCCGGCACGCTCGCCGAACTGGAACGCGTCCGGCCGCAGGCGATGGCGGCCACGCTGGCCGCGCTGGAACAGCGCGGAATGGTCCACCGGGCCCCCGACGCGGCCGACGGGCGCCGCGCCATCGTGTCGATCACGGACGAGGGCCGCTCCGTGCTGGCGGAGCGGCGCTCCGAGTCCGTGGGGCGGCTGACCCGCGCCCTCGACGAGTTCACCCCGGACGAGCGGCGACTGCTCCACGAAACCCTTCCGCTCCTCGACCGGCTGGCGGAACGGCTGTGAGCGGGCACGCCGAACCCCGGCGCAGCCGTCCGGCCGCGGGCCCGGCACCCAGGGACGGCGGGCGGCGCGGCGGACCCCTGGCCCGGCTCGGCCGCACCCGGAACACCCCGCCGGGGCCCGGCTACAAATGGGTCGCCCTGTCCAACACCACCCTGGGCGTCCTGATCGCCACGATGGACGCCTCCATAGTGATCATCTCGTTGCCCGCGATCTTCCGCGGGATCGGCCTCGACCCGCTCGCCGCGGGCAACATCAGCTATCTGCTGTGGATGATCCTCGGCTACCTCCTGGTCTCCGCGGTGCTGGTCGTCGTCCTCGGCCGGCTCGGCGACATGTTCGGCCGGGTGCGGATCTACAACCTCGGCTTCCTGATCTTCGCCGGTGCCTCCGTCGCGCTGTCCCTCGATCCGTTCCGGGCCGGCGCGGGAGCCCTGTGGCTGATCCTGTGGCGGATCGTGCAGGCATTCGGCGGTTCGATGCTCACGGCCAACTCGGCCGCCATCCTCACCGACGCCTTCCCTGCCCGGCAGCGCGGCATGGCGCTGGGCATCAACCAGATCACCGCGCTCGCCGGCCAGTTCCTCGGCCTGCTGGCCGGCGGGCTGCTCGCGGTGGTCGACTGGCGGGCGGTGTTCTGGGTCAGCGTCCCGGTGAGCGTCACCGGCACCATCTGGTCCTATCTGAGCCTGCGGGAGACCGCGTCCGGCAAGCGCGGCCGGGTGGACTGGCTGGGCAACCTCACCTTCGCCGGCGGCGCGGGCATCCTGCTCGCGGGCATCACCTACGGCATCCAGCCCTACGGCGGCAGCGCGACCGGCTGGGGCAACCCCTGGGTGCTGGCGGGCCTGTTCGGCGGCGTCTTCCTGCTGCTGCTGTTCTGCGTGGTCGAGACGAGGGTCGCCGAGCCCATGTTCCGGCTCTCGCTGTTCAAGGTGCGGGCGTTCGCCGCGGGCAACGTGGCGGCCCTGCTCACCGCGATCGCCCGCGGCGGGCTGCAGTTCATGCTGATCATCTGGTTGCAGGGCATCTGGCTGCCGCTGCACGGCTACGACTTCGAGGACACCCCGCTGTGGGCGGGCATCTTCATGCTGCCGCTGACGATCGGCTTCCTGATCGCCGGTCCGATCTCCGGCTATCTGTCGGACCGGTTCGGCGCCCGGCTGTTCTCCACGGCGGGCCTGGTGCTGGTGGCGGGCTCGTTCGTCGGCCTGCTGGTGCTGCCGGTGAACTTCGACTACGGCACGTTCGCCGCGCTGTTGCTGCTCAGCGGTCTCGGCCAGGGCATGTTCTCCTCGCCCAACACGTCATCGATCATGGGCAGCGTGCCGCCCGAGTACCGGGGCGTGGCCTCGGGCATGCGCTCCACGTTCCAGAACTCGGGTACGGCCCTGTCCATCGGCGTCTTCTTCTCGCTGATGGTCTCCGGCCTGGCTGCGTCGCTGCCGAAGGCGCTCGGCGGCGGCCTCCAGGCGCACGGCGTACCCGCCGGGACCGCGGAGCAGATCGCCTCGCTGCCCCCGGTGAGCACCCTGTTCGCGACGTTCCTGGGCGACAACCCCATCGGGCACCTGCTCGGTTCGAGCGAGGTGCTCGACCATCTGACCGCCGCTCAGCGCTCGGTCCTGACCGGTCACACCTTCTTCCCCGAGCTGGTCTCCGGGCCCTTCCACCACGGACTGACCATCGTCTTCGGCGTCGCCGCGGCCATGGCCCTGGTCTCCGCGCTCGCCTCGGCGCTGCGCGGCCGGCACGAACCCGCCGGCGGACACCTCCCGGCGAAGGGGCCGGCCGGCCCGCGCGCGGCGGAGCCGGCCGCGGACGAACCCGCCGCGCAGGCCGACCCCCTCAAGTGACCCCCCGGCCGGCCCGGGTCGGCCGGGGCCGATGACTCAACGGCGCCCTCTGGTGGCGTCCGCTGCGGCGGACGCCACCAGAGGGCGCCCGGCATCTTGTTTCCCATTACATCCAAGTGCATAATGCGCTTATGTATAAGCAGGTTATGGATCCAGTCGACGAAGCGTCAGGAGAAGACCTGATCATCGCCGTCGAGCACCTGGTCCGCCACGTCCGCCGCAGCGCGACCGCCGGCGGACTGAGCACGACTGCCTCCGCCGTGCTGGGGCGCCTCGACCGTGAGGGCCCCCAGCGGCTGACCGAACTGGCCAGGGCCGAGGCGGCCTCCCAGCCGAACATGACCCAGTTGGTCACCCGGCTGGAGCGGGCGGGCCTGGTCAGCCGCGCCGCCGACCACAGCGACGGCCGAGGCGTGCTGGTGGCGATCACCCCGACCGGCCTGGAGGTCTGCCGGCAGCGGCGCGCGGAGCGTGCACGGGCGCTCCAGGAGCTGATCGCGCGCTTGACCGAGCCGGAGCAGCGTGCGGTCGGCATCGCGCTGCCGGCTCTCGCCCGGGTCATCGAACTCCAGGACCGCCAGGCCCGGTCCTGACCCTGGCTCCGCGCGCCTGCTCCGCGCCACCCGTACCCCCGCACCGGCTCGCCTGAACCAGCCTTCCTGAACCAGTTCTTTCGCACCTGTACTTCCGTACCTGTACTCCCGCATCCGTCACCGTCCCCCGGAAGAGAAGCGCCCATGAGTGCATCCGAAGGCAAGGCCGCCAGCCCCTTCAAACAGCCCAAGGCCGTCTGGGCCGTCGCGTTCGCCTGCGTGATCTCGTTCATGGGCATCGGACTGGTGGATCCGATCCTGCCCGCCCTCGCCACGAGCCTGCACGCCTCGCCGAGCCAGGTCTCCCTGCTGTTCAGCAGCTACCTCATCGTGACCGCGGTGGCGATGCTCGTCGTCGGCTGGTTCTCCAGCCGCTTCGGCGCCAAACGCACCCTCGTCGTGGGCCTGGCGATCATCGTCGTCTTCGCCGCGCTCGCCGGCACGTCCGGCTCCATCAACGGCATCGTCGGCTTCCGGGCCGGCTGGGGCCTGGGCAACGCCCTGTTCATCGCCACCTCGCTGGCCGTGATCGTCGCATCGGCCAGCGGAGGCTTCGGCGGCGCGATCATCCTGTACGAGACCGCGCTCGGCCTCGGCATCGCCGTCGGCCCCTTGCTGGGCGGGGAGTTGGGCGCGATCAGCTGGCGCGGCCCGTTCTTCGGCGTCGCGGCGCTGATGGCCGTCGCCCTGATCGCCACGCTGGCCTTCGTGCCCGCCCTGCCCAAGCCGGAACGCCGCAGCTCGCCGCTCGACCCGATCAGAGCGCTGCGCCACCGCGGCCTGCTGACCATGGGCATCATGGCGCTGCTGTACAACTGGGGCTTCTTCACCATGCTGGGGTACGCGCCGTACCCGATGGAGCTGAGCCCCCATCAACTCGGCCTGGTCTTCACCGGCTGGGGCCTGCTGGTGGCCGGCTTCAGCGTCTTCTTCGCCCCGCGCCTGCAAGCCCGCTACGGCACCGCCCCCGTCCTCTACGCGAACCTGGTCGGCCTCGGCATCGTGATGGCCGTCATCGCCGCCGGAGTCGACGACTCGACCGTCGTGATCGTCGCGGTCATCGTGAGCGGTGCCTTCATCGGCATCAACAACACGCTCACCACCCAGGCCGTCATGCTCGTCTCCCCGGTGGAGCGCCCGGTCGCCTCCTCCGCGTATGGCTTCGTCCGGTTCATCGGCGGTGGCCTCGCCCCCTACGTCGCGGGCAAGCTCGCCGACGCCACCGACCTCAGCGTCCCCTTCTACCTCGGCGCCGGCACCTTCCTGCTGGCCATTCCGGTGCTGGCCAGCGGTCACCGCCTGCTGCGGGCCGCCGAGACGGGCAGCGGTGAGGGCGAGCAGGTGAGCCCGGTCCTCACGCCTGTCGGAGACGCGCGGACCGGCGGTGACCGGCCGGTGATCGTCGCCGTCGGCGCCCACGACGGGGCGGCCGCCACCGTCGACACCGCGGCCCGGCTGGCCCGGGAGGCCGGCAGCCCGCTGGAGGTCGTCCACGTGCAGCAGACCGCCGTCGTCGAGGAACAGGCCGTCGACACCGAGACCGCCGACCAGGCGCGCGCCGCGGTCACCGCCCACCTCGACCGCCTCGCCGCGCTCGGCGTCCCCGCGACGGGCCAGATCCTCGGCAGTGTCGGCGACCACGCCGCGGCCGGCCGCGCCCTCGCCCGGCACGCCGCCGAAGTGGGGGCCCGCGCCATAGCGGTCGGCCGGTCGCCGCGCGGGCCGCTCGCCCAGTTCGCCGACGGCAGCCTGACCACAGCGCTCACCCAGGCCGCCGACTGCACGGTCGTCCTCGTCGCCCCCGACGCGGAACCGCGGCCCCTGACCTCGGCCGCACTGAGGGAACTGCGCACCGAGGCAGGCTGATCCACACCGCGCACACCCTGGCCGCCGCCGGCGGCCGCATCCGCACCGGGGTACGCCCCGCCGGCCGGGCCGTCGGGGCGGCCCTCGACCGGGGCCGACGCGCGCCGCGCCGGGCGGGGACGTACGCCCGGGAAGGTACGCGAGGTTACTCCCGTCGGCAGACGCCGCGGCGGCCCGCGCCCGGCACGGTGATGTCCATGAAACTGAGCCGCCGGGCCCGCCGGGCCCTCCTCGTCGTCCACGTCGTCGCCTCCGCGGGCTGGCTCGGCCTCACGCTCGGGCTGCTCGCGCTGGGGATCACCGCGGCGAGAACGGGACAGCACGCGACCGTGGCGGCCTCGGTCCGTTCGATGCGACTCTTCGCCGACTGGCTGCTGCTTCCTGTGGCGTTCGGCACGCTCCTGAGCGGTCTGACGCTGTCCCTGGGCACACCGTGGGGGCTGGCGCGGTACCGCTGGGTCTGGACGAAGTTCTGGCTGACCCTCGCCACGACCGCTGCGACGGCCTTTGTCCTGCGGCCCGGGGTGAACTCGGCGGTCACGGCCGTCGCCGGCGGCGGACCGCTGCCCGACGCCGGTGACGTCCTGTTCGGCCCTTGCGTGTCGCTGTCGGCCTATGTCTTCATGACGGTGATCTCGGTGCTCAAACCGTGGGGCCCGACCCGGCGCGGACGGCGGCTGCGGAGGGCCGCCCGCGCGGCCGGAGCGGCCCGGCGCACCGCCTCGCCGGGCGTCCGGGTCTGAGCCCAGGACGCACGGCGGCCGGGCCGGGGGCCGTGCGGCGGCCATGGGGTCAGGAGGTCAGGGGGTCACCGTGATGTTGGTCAGCCCCGCGCCGCCTGTCACCGTGTTGCTGCTGTGGACCGTGGTCGGGCAGCCGGACGACAGATTGGTGACGTCGATGGCCAGCCGGTTGGCGCCGCTCGCCCCGGTGAGGGTCGACCTGTTGTTCCGGAACACCGTGCCGCAGCCCCAACCGGACTGCTGGGTGTGGGTCTGGTAGCCGTCGTTCGTGGTGTTCTTGCCGGTGTTGTCCGTCACGAGGACGTCGTTGCCTTTCACGTCGACCCACGAGTCGTCGTAGTTGGCGCCGGTCAGGCCGTTGCCGTCGAAGGTGTTGCCGACGATCCGGGCCCCGGTCGTGCCCTCCTTGATGTCGATGTTCTCGCCGCCGACGCCGGGTCCGATGGTGTTGTCCAGGATCTGGATGCGGTCGCTCTTGTCGGAGAGGGTGTTCGCGGTGCCGACGTAGACGCCCTCGCCCATGCCGCGGCCGTCCCTCCCGGTGTCGTAGATGCGCGAGTTCCTGATCACGCCGTCCGTGCTCGACGTGCGGAAGTGGACTCCCTCCATGTCGAGGTCATGCACGGTCACACCGTCCACGACGACGCCCCGCGCGGAGTCGATCACGATGCCCTTCTGCCCGCCGGTCACGGTCACGCCGCTGACGGTCCAGTACGAGGCGCCGTTCAGATGCAGGCCGTAGCCGCCGCCCGCGGTCAGGACGGCCTTCGCCGAGCCGGTCAGGGTGATGCGGGAGCCGGAGGACGCCGCCGTGGCCGCCTTGAAGTTGCCGGTGTAGGTGCCGTCGGCGAGGTGGATGGTGTCGCCGGGCGCGACGGCGGTCAGGGCCGACTTGAGCTGGGCCGCCGTGGCGACCTCGATGGTCGACGCGCCGGCGGCGGATGCCGCGGTGGCCGCGGGGACCAGGGCGCCGGTGACAGCGGCGACGGTGAGCAGGGAGGTGAGCAGCGTGCGGGAGCGCGTGCGCATGTGGGGGTACCTTCCTCTGTCCCTGGTGATCGGTCCGGACGGCTGTCCTCGGTGAGGACGCACTACCGGGCGTTCTCATGCGTGAATTGCGAGCGCGCATGTGAACGCAAGGTCAGGGCAGAACGTAGGGAAGAGTCGTGCGCACGTCAAGAAGAGGGGCGGTGTGCACACCCGGCGGCACCCCGATGGCACCCGGCGGTGCCCGGCCCAGGCCGGGCCGGGCACCGCCGGGTGACTGCGCGTGCCTACGCCGCGAGCACGTGTCCGGGATGCAGGACGACCTTGGTGTAGCCCTCGATCCGCTGGTCGAACTTCTCGTACGCCTGCGGCGCCTGGTCCAGGGGCAGCTCGTGCGAGACCACGAAGCTGGGCCTGGCCCGCCCCGAGATGATCAGGTCGCGCAACTGCCTGTTGTACTGCTTGACGTTGCACTGGCCCGTGCCCATCTGCTGGCCCTTCTCGAACATCTTGCCGATGGAGACCAGCAGTTGGCCGTGCTTGGCGTGCTCGTCGGGCCCGCCCGGGTCGGACGGCACGTACAGGCCGGGTATGCCGAGCAGGCCGGTCGGCCGGACCGTCTCGACGAGCGTGTTGAGGACGACGGCGGGTTCCTCGTGGCTCGCGTCGTGCGACTGGGCCTGGTAGCCGACCGCGTCCACGCCCTTGTCGGTGCCCTCGCCGTGCGTCTGCTCCTTGATCTGCTCCGTCGGATCGCCCTTGGTGAAGTCGACGGGAATGGCCCCGATCTCCGCCGCCTTGGCGAGCCGCTCGGGCACGCGGTCCACACAGAACACCTTCGACGCGCCGCGCAGCAGCGCGGAGTAGGCGGCCATCAGGCCCACGGGACCGGCGCCGAAGACCGCGACGCTCTCACCGGGGGACACCTTGGCGAGTTCACAGCCGTGATATCCGGTCGGGAAGATGTCGGCGAGCAGCACGAAGTCCGTCTCGAACTCGTCGCCCGGCGGCAGCTTCAGACAGTTGAAGTCGGCGAACGGCACCCGCAGCAGCTCCGCCTGGCCGCCCTCGTACGGGCCCATCGCCACATAGCCGTACGCCCCGCCGGCGAAGCCTGGATTGACCGTCAGACAGAACCCGGTCTTCCCGGCGAGGCAGTTCTTGCAGAACCCGCACGCGACGTTGAACGGCATCACGACGCGGTCCCCGGCGGACAGGGAGGTCACGCCGCTGCCGGTCTCCTCGATGATGCCGAGGTTCTCGTGCCCGAAGACGATGCCGGCCTCGGCCGCCGTGCGGCCCTCGTACATGTGCAGGTCGGACCCGCAGATCGCGGTCGACGTCACCCGTACCAGCACGTCGTTGGGATGCTGGATGTGCGGGTCGTCGACATCTCTCACCGTCACGCTGAAGGGCTTCTCGTAAACGACGGCTTTCACCTGTACCACCTCCGCGTCGAACGCCGGGTGCCGGCGGCGGACCGCCGCAACCGCTCAGACGCGCAATGCGACCGGGCCCGTCGGCTCGTTTCGCAGCCCCAGGCGTTCTGGCTTCGCCACTCGTTACTTCCAGGGAACGCCCGTACGCCACCGCCTGCAACCCGCGTCCCGTGGGCCCCCACTCCGTCCCGCACGGCGTCCCGGTGCCGTCGCCCCGGCCACGAACACCGGCACCGCCAGGAAGGTCCGGTCGGCCTCGGCCCGCCGCCATGAGCATCCGCGCTCGCCCGGGGCCACACCCGCGGCCCGCGCGCCCCGCCCGGTCAGCTCCGCCACGGCCCGCCCGCCGCCGCAGCCCACGTCCACGACCGCTCCGCCTGGCCCGTCGCCGGAGCAAGTCGTAGGAGAGCGAGCGGAGTTCACCGGCGCCGGGCATGCGGTCGGCGGCGTCGAGCCGGGCGGGGAGACCGCGCGCGGCGCGTCTGCTCGCGGGAAGCCAGTGTCCGGCGCGCCCGCACAACGGACATCGACCCGTGGATCGCCCGGCCCCGCGACCTCCGGGGACTCATGAACCTCCCGGGACTCCGAGACCTCCAGGGGCTCCGGTACCTCCGGTACCCCCACCTCTGACCGGAGACCTCCTCGACGGCAGACCGCCCGCCCCGGTACACCTGGACCCATGCGAACCCACGGTGGCGCGGACATGGCCCGCGTCCTGATCATCGGTGGCGGCGTCGCCGGGACGGCGGCGGCGCTCGCCCTGCACAAAGCGGGTCACGACGTCACCGTGTACGAGGCGCACCCCGACACGGCCGAGGACATCGGGGCGTTCCTGACGCTCGCGAGCAACGGGATGCGCGCCCTGGCCCAGCTGGACGCGGCCCGGGCCGTCACCGCCGTCGGCTTCCCGCTGCGCACGATGCGGCTCCTCGACGACCGCGGCACCGAGACGGCGCACGTCCCGCTCGGCGAGGCCGACGACGCGCTCCTGCGCTACCGGTGCCTGCGCCGCGGTCAGCTGAACGCCGCCCTGCAACGCGAAGCCGTCCGGCGCGGCATCGACCTGCGGCACGGCGCCCGGCTCGTCTCCGTCGCCGCCCACCCGGGGGGAGTGACGGCGCACTTCCACGACGGCAGCTCCGTCGGCGGCGACCTGCTCGTCGGCGCGGACGGCCTCAACTCGGCGGTCCGCCGCGCCGTCGCCCCCGACGTGCTGCCCCGGTACGCGGGACAGCGCGTCTTCTACGGTTACAGCCCCTTCGCACCGGGCGAGGACACCGGCCACATCACCATGGTCCGGGGCACCACCGCGGCCTTCGGCTACGCCGTCGCACCCGCCGGCGACACCTACTGGTTCGCCCGCGTCACCGGCGAACCGCTGCCCGCCGGCGCGGCCCGCGGCCCCTGGCGTGACCGGCTCGTCGAACTGCTGCGCCGGGACGCCACCCCGGCCGCGGACATCGTCGCGGCCGGCGCCGACGCCCTCATGGCCACCGACGCCACCGACCTGCCGCTCGGCACCCGGTGGCGCGCCGGACGGACCCTGCTCATCGGTGACGCCGCGCACGCCGCCTCGCCCGCGACCGGCCAGGGGGCCTCCATGGCGTTGGAGGACGCCGTCGTGCTCGCCAAGTCGCTGCGGGACATGCCCGGCATCGAGACCGCGCTGTCGGTGTACGAGACGATCCGGCGACCGCGCGCGGAGCACAACGTTATGGTCAGCGGACGGATCTCGCGGGGCACCCACGCCCTCTCGCGCACCGCGGGCGGCCCTGGGCCACGCCCTCACGAGGACGTACTGGTGCGGCAACTGGACTGGGACACCGACATCCGCGCCGTCCTGGACGGCGCGGACGGCGCGGACGGCGCGGACTGAGGACCGGTGTCAGTCGGGCGTCCGGCCGGGACCGGGCGTGGGCCCGACCCGGGCCGCCTGCGACGCGGCCGGCTGGGGCGCGGCCGGCTGCGGCATCGGCGGCTGCGGTACGGGCGACTGCCGCGCGGTGCGCCGGCCGCCGAGCAGCAAACGCCGCGCCGGCCGCTCCACCATCTCGTACAGGACCCAGGACAGGCCGAGGGACAGCGCGAACGCCGCGGCGGTCACGGCCAGACCCGTCGCCACACCGAACCGCGGGGAGAGCCCGAGCACATTGGTGCCGGCCCGCAGCACCAGCAGATGCACCATGTAGAAGGCGAACGACAGTTCCCCCAGCCGCACCAGCCGGCGGTGCCGCCACAGTGAGGGCAGCCCCCGCAGGTCCGCGACCGCCGCCGCCGGGATGAGCAGGGCGAAGCCCACGATGGTGCAGGCGGTGGACGTGTAGCCGGGGTCGACCTGCGGCACGAGGAAGTAGCCGATGACCGCCAGGGCGAGGGACGCCTCCAGACCCGGGCCGCGCCAGCGGTCGAGGAGGACCAGCCGGGCGGCAGCGGCGCCGAGGACGAACTCCGGCAGCCGGGCGGCGGGGTTGGCGCTGATCGGCTCCGCCGTCCAGTGGTGCGTCTCGGCCCAGGCCAGCACCAGCACGGCCAGCACGGAGGCCCCGGCCAGCGCCGTCGCCCCGCGGGCGCCGAGGCGGCGCAGCACCAGCGCGAGCAGCGGGAAGGCCGCGTAGAAGAAGGCTTCGCAGGCGAGCGACCAGCTGACCGGGTTCAGCGTCTGCCACCAGGGGCGCCACCAGGAATGCACCAGCAGGGCGTTGGCCGCCGCCTGGGACGGCTCCGGCTTCGTCTGGTAGGCGAGGGTATACGCCATGAGCAGCGCGAGGGCCGCCGTGACCAGGTGCACCGGATAGATCCGGGCGATGCGCCGCCGCCAGAAGGCGACGGCGCGGTCCTTCGGCCGCGCGGACCACGTCAGCACGAACCCGGACAACACGAAGAAGAACGAGACGCCGCTGGCCCCCGGTCCGAACGCCCAGGTCACATAGCGGTCGCCGGTGCCCCCGAAATAGTGGAAGTTGCGTACGTGCAGTCCGAAGACCAGCAGCGCCGCCACCCAGCGCAGTCCGGTGAGGGACGGCAGCGAGGGCGCGGACGCGGTGGCCGGCGGTCTGGCGGCGGGGGAGGAGGCGGTGACGGGCGGCGTCCCGGAGGTGCGGGTCGTCCTGGTCGCCGTCGTCATCGGATCACCTTCCGGGGGGAGTGGGGGGAGGGCATGGAAGGGAGCGTTGCCAGTTCACCACTTTTCATGCGGCTTGTTCAGGAAACATCACACCCCTGCGCCCGTGGAGCGGTGGCGGCGCGTCTCGGCGGGCGGGCCAGGACCCCCGTATGGCGGACCCCGCTGACCGGGAACGGCCCGCCCGGGGGCGTGCCGGGACACCAGGTGGCCGTGCGGGGACACCACGCGGGAGTGCAGGACACGGCCGGGGCGTGCCGGGGCACGACTCGGTCGCGCCGGGACAGGACGCGGGACTGCCGGGACGCGACGGGACCGGGCGGACACGCGGGACGTGACCGTTGCCGGCCGGGCGCCGTCCGGGGGAACGGCGCCCGGCCGGCCATGGCGGGATCTGTGGGATACGTGTCGATATCGCCCTGGCAGCGGCCCGCTCCCGGCGGTGATCCTGGAACCAGCCGCGCGGCCCCGGTCCGATCCCGCCCAAGGAGACACATCATGAGCAGCGCAGATCTCGACGTGAAGGTCCCCGACACGGTCCTCGCCCGCGAGGCCACCCAGCTCGTCCGGGACACCACCAGCGACCTCATCTACCACCACTCGCGTCGCGTGTACTACTGGGGCAGCCTCCAGGGACACAACCGCGATCTGAGCTTCGACCCGGAACTCCTCTACATCGGCGCGATGTTCCACGACGTCGGACTCAGCAAGGAGTTCCACCACAGCGGACACCGCTTCGAGGTGGACAGCGCCGACGAGGCCAAGCGGTTCCTGCAGGCCCACGACCTGCCCGCGGACAGCGTGCGCCGGGTGTGGACCGCGATCGCCCTGCACACCACGCCCGGCATCCCGGAGTTCATGGAACCGGAGGTCGCCCTGGTCACCGCCGGCGTCGAATACGACGTCCTCGGCATCGGCTACGACGACGTGTCCGAGACCGACCGGGCCGCGATCGTCGCCCTGCACCCGCGCCCCGACTTCAAGCGGCGGATCCTCGCCGCCTTCGCCGAGGGCATCCGCCCCAAGCCCGGGACGGCCTTCGGCAACGTCAAGGCCGACGTCCTCGAACGCTACGTACCCGGATTCGAACGCGGCAACTTCGTGGACACCATCCTGGAATCGGCGTGGAAGGAGTGACATCCCGGCCCGCCGCCGGCCGCCGGGCCGTCGCCGTCGTCGCCTTCGACGAGGTGCAGCTGCTGGACGTCTGCGGTCCGGTGGAGGTGCTGACCACGGCCAACTCCTACGGCGCCGACTACGACGTGCGGGTGGTCTCCCCGTCGGGGGACGACGTGCGCACCTCCTGCGGCGTACGCCTCGGCATCGACGGCGGGCCCGGCAGCCTGCCGCCGTCCCTGGACACCGTGATCGTCGCCGGCCGCCGGGACTGGCGGCGGGCCGTCGCCGACACCGGACTGGTCACCCTCGTGGCACAGTTGTCCGCGCGCGCCGGGCGTACCGCCTCGGTGTGCGCGGGAGCCTTCGTGCTCGCCGCCGCCGGACTGCTCGACGGCCGCCGCGCCGCCACCCACTGGGAGCTCGCCGCCGATCTGACGGCGGCGTTCCCGCGGGTGGTGGTGGAGGCCGACCCGCTGTTCGTGCGCGACGGGGACGTCGTGACGTCGGCAGGCGTCTCCGCGGGCGTCGATCTGGCGCTTTCCCTGGTCGAGGCGGAGTGCGGGGCCGGCACGGCACGCGACGTCGCCCGGCGACTGGTCGTCTTCATGGCCCGGCCGGGCGGCCAGTCCCAGTTCAGCGCACGGATGGTCGGCGACCACGCGGACAACACGGCGGTGCGCCGGGTGATGGACACGGTGGTGGCGGACCCGGCCGCCGCCCACGACCTGCCCACCCTGGCCGGCCGGGCCGGCCTGAGCCCCCGTCACCTGGGCCGGGTCTTCCGCGCGGCCACCGGCCTGACCCCGGGCCAGTACGTCGAGGCCGTCCGCGCCGAGGCCGCCCAGGCGCTGCTGGCGGACGGCGAGCGCAGCGTCGAGGAGATCGCGCACCTGGCCGGGTTCGGCTCCGCCGAGACCCTGCGCCGGGTCTTCCAGCAGCGGCTGGGCGTTGCTCCCACGGCCTACCGCGCCCGGTTCCGGACCACCGCAGTGGGCTCGCCCACCACGGTGACCGCGGGCCGGTGATCCGTCCGTGCCCGGGCGACGAGCGGCCCCGGGCACGGCACACGAGGGCGCCGGGCTCCCCTGCGGAGCCCGGCGCCCTGATACGGAGCCGGCGCCCTGGTCCGTGCGGGCGGTCCGCCCCTCCGGCGCCCGCTCCGCGCCTTCCGACCGGCGCCGCCGCACGGCGCTCGGCGGGCACCGCCCTCGGCTCACAGCATCCGGCGACGGCGCCCCAGCCAGGTCTGGGCCACCACGACGACGGCCAGGAACGCACCGCTGACCACCTGCTGGTAGGCGGAGTCGAGGGAGCCGATCTGATTGATGACGTTCTGGATCACCTTCAGCAGCAGCACCCCGACCAGCGACCCGCTGACGAAGCCGAACCCGCCGGTGAGCAGCGTGCCGCCGATGACGACGGCCGAGATGGCCTCCAGCTCCATGCCCGAGCCGAGGATGGTCACGCCCGACACCAGCCAGGCCGCGTTCAGCGCCCCCGCGAGCCCGGCGCACAGGCCGGACAGCGTGTAGACGGCGATCTTCGTGCGGGCCACCGGCGCCCCCATCAGGGCCGCGGCGTCCTCGTTGCCGCCCACCGCGTACACGTACTGCCCGAACCTGGTGCGGCGCAGCACGACGGCGCCCAGGACGAAGAGCACCACCGTGATCCACACCGGCACCCCGACGCCGAGCAGCGAGCCCTGGCCGAGCGTCGCGAAGAAGGAGTCCTTGTCGACGAGATACGTGCGCGAGCCCTCGTCGGTGACCGCCAGGAGGATGCCGCGGGCACCCAGCATGGCGGCGAGCGTCACGATGAACGGAGCGAGGCCGGACCGCGCGATCAGCAACCCGTTGACCAGGCCGATCAGCCCGCACCCCGCGAGCGGCAGCAGCAGCGCGGCGGCCGTGCCGTACTGGGACCCCCAGGCCGCCAGCACACCGCCGAGGGCGAACAGCGAACCGACCGACAGGTCGATCCCGCCGGTGACGATCACGAACGTCATGCCCAGCGCGACCACGGCGAGGAACGCCGAGGACAGCGCCATGTTCTCCAGGTTGTCACCGGTCAGGAAGGTGTCGAAGCTGAGCGAGGCCACGACCATGGCGAGCAGCAGGGTGACGAGCGCGCCGTGCTGCTGGGCGAGGGCGCTGAGCCGTTCGGCCCGGCCGGGACCGCCCGGCTCGCCGGCGTCCCGGTGGACGGTGTCGGACGGCATGCCGGCCTCCGTGGTCCCGGTGGTCATCGCTTCCCCCGTTCACGTGCCGCGTAGACGGCGGCGACGATCACCACGGCCTGCGCGATCTGCGTCCACGACGGCGGCAGGTCGTGCTTGACCAGCGTGGTGGTCAGCAACTGGATCAGTACGGCACCGGCGACCGTGCCGCCGATGCGCACCCGGCCCCCGGACAGCGGCGTGCCCCCGACGACCACCGCGGTGATCGCCGACAGCTCCATCAGGGTGCCCAGCGAGGTGGGGTCGCTGGCCGACAGCCGCGCCGTGGCGAGCACGCCCGCGACCGCGGCCAGGGCGCCCGAGCAGACGTACACCACGACGAGCACCCGGCGGACCGGCAGCCCGGCCAGCCGGGCCGCCGGCCGGCTGTCACCGATGGCGAGCAGTTGCCGTCCGAACGTGCTGCGTCGCACCACGAAGGCGACCAGCAGGGCCAGGGCGGCGGCGATGAGCACGAGATGGGGCACGCCCAGCACATCGCCGGAGCCGAGCGCCGCCATCCCCGGGTCACGCACGTCCTTGAGCTGGGGGAGCAGCACCAGCGCCAGGCCGCGCGCGGCCACCATCAGGGCGAGCGTGGCCACGATCGGCTGCACGCCCACGAACGCGACCAGTGCTCCGTTCGCCAGCCCCACCAGCACACCGCCCGCCACCGCCACCAGCGCGGCGAGCCACGGTCCGTAGCCGAGGTAGAGCGAGAGCAGCGAGGTGGCCAGCGCCATCACCGAGCCCACCGACAGATCGACGCCCTCCGTGCCGATCGCCAGCGCCATGCCCAGCGCGACGATCAGCACCGGGGCCACCTGGACGGCCTGGGTGCGGAAGTTCTCGGCGGAGGCGAAGTGCGGCGTGAAGACGAAGTTGAACAGCAGCAGCACCAGTACACCCGCGTAGACGCCGTACTCCTGCGCCAGCCGCAGGAGGCGGGCGCGGTCGAGTGAGCCGCGGGCGACGGCGAGTTCAGTCATGGGTGCCTCCGTCGGGTGCGGCCGCGACGGCCCGCAGCAGCGCGTCCTCGGTGACGGCCCCACCGGTCAGCTCGTCCACCACCCGCCCGTCCTTGAGCACCATGACCCGGTCGCTGCCCTCGATCAGCTCCTCCGTGTCGGACGAGATCAGCAGCACGGCGAGGCCGTCCTCGGCGAGTTCCTCGATGAGCGCCTGCACCTCCGCCTTGGCGCCGACGTCGATCCCCCGGGTCGGCTCGTCGAGCAGCAGCACCTTCGGGTGCACGGCGAGCCAGCGGGCCAGGAGGACCTTCTGCTGGTTGCCTCCGGACAGCTCGCCCACCTTCTGGTGCGGGCCCGCCGACTTGATGCGCAGCCGCCGGACGAAGGTGTCGACGACCCGGTCGACGCGCGCGTCGTCCACCAGGCCGAACCGGGAGAGCGCGGGCAGCGCGGCGAGCGCGATGTTCTCCCGCACCGAAAGACCCGGGACGATCCCCTCGGCCTTGCGGTCCTCCGGCAGCAGACTGATGCCGGCCCGGATCGCGGCGGGCGGGGAACCGCCGCGCACCGGCGCGCCGCCGACCGAGACCCGGCCGGTGTCCGTCGGCAGCACCCCGGCGACCGCCCGCGCGGTCTCGCTGCGGCCCGAGCCGAGCAGCCCGCCGAGGCCGACGACCTCGCCCGGCCGGATCGACAGCGACACGTCGTGCAACTGGTGCCGGACGGTCAGGCCCTCGGCCCGCAGCACCGGCTCCGCCTCGGCGTGATGGGAGCCGGTGAACTTGGTCAGGCCCTCACCGCGCACCTCGCCGACCTCCCGGCCCAGCATCAGCGAGACCAGCCGCAGCCGCTCGAGTCCGGCGAGCGGACCGGTGTGCACCACCCGGCCGTCGCGCAGCACGGTGACCGCGTCGCAGATCTCGTACAGCTCGTCCATGCGGTGGCTCACATAGACCACGGCGACCCCCCGGTCGCGCAGCATGCGGATCACCTCGAACAGGGTGCGCACCTCGCGTGGTTCGAGGGACGAGGTGGGCTCGTCCATCACCACCACGCGCGCGTCGACGGCGACGGCCCGCGCCAGGGCCACCATCTGCTGGGCGCCGACGCCGAGTTCGCGCAGCGGGCGGCGCACGTCCACCCGGATGCCCAGGGCGCGCAGCGCCTCGTCCGCCTCCCGGCGCATGCGCCGGAAGTCGATCAGGCCGAACCTGCCGCGGGGTTCGCGGCCCAGGAACAGGTTGCGGGCCACGCTCATCAGCGGGACCAGGTTGACCTCCTGGTAGATGGTGGAGATGCCCGCCTGCTGGGCTTCGAGCGGGGTGGTGAAGCGGACGGCGCCGCCGTCGTAGCGGATCTCGCCGGAGTCCGGCGGGTGGACGCCGGTGAGCACCTTGATCAGCGTCGACTTGCCGGCGCCGTTCTCCCCGACGAGGGCGTGCACCTCACCGGCGCGGGCGGCGAAGTCCACGCCGTCGAGCGCTCGTACGCCGGGGAAGACCTTCGACACCCCGGAGACCGAAAGCACGTCAGTACGCCTTGCCGAGGTCGGACCCGGCGTTGGCCGAGGTGTACGCGCTGTCCTCGATGACGATGTTCTGCGCCACGGCATCGCCCTTGGTGAACGTGTCGAGGGTCTGGAAGGCGAGCGGCCCGAAGCGCGGGTTCGACTCGATGACCCCGTCGATCCAGCCGTCCACGATGCCCTGCACGGCGTTGCGGGTGCCGTCGATCGTCACGATCTTCACGTCGCCCGGCTTCTTCCCCGCGCCCTTGAGGGCGTTGACCGCGCCCAGCCCCATCTCGTCGTTCTCGGCGTAGATGCCCTTGATTCCGGGCTTGGACTGGATCAGGTTCTCGGTGACCGACTGGCCCTTCTCGCGGGCGAACTCGCCGGTCTGCCGGAACACCACCTTCAGACCGGGCGCCTTCTCCTTGATCCGGTCCTCGAAGCCCTTGGTGCGTTCCGTCGTCACGTTGTTGCCGGCCGCGCCCAGCAGGATGGCGATCTCGCCCTTGCCGCCGGTCGCCTCGATCATCCGGTCGGCGGCCCGCTTGCCCTGTTCCACGAAGTCGGAGCCGATGAAGCTCACGTAGTCCTTGCACGCGGCGGCGTTGATCTTGCGGTCGACGGTGACGATCGGGATGTGCTTGGCCGCGGCGGCGCGCAGCACGGGCTCCCAGCCGTCCGAGTTGAGCGGCGCGATCACCAGCAGGTCGGCGCCCTTGGCGATGAGGTCCTGGACGTCGCTGATCTGCTTGGAGAACTGGGACTGGGCGTTGGCGGTCAGGAGCTTGACGCCGCGCTTGGCCGCCTCCGCCTTGATCGAGGCGGTCTCCGCGATCCGGAAGGGGTTGGCCTCCTTCTCGGACTGGGAGAAGCCGACGGTGGCGGACTTGAGGTCGATCTTGCCGCCGCCGTACGCGTCGATGGCGCAGGTGGGCCCGGAGGCGCTGGGCGAGGCGACCACCTGGCCCGAGTCTGCCTGTCCGGTGGCGGCCTTGTCGGACGGGGCGGTGGAGTCCTCGGACTTGGTGCATCCGGTGATCAGGGCCAGGCCCGTGACGAGGCCGGTGGCGAGAAGGGTCCGTGCCGCAGCACGGGAACGGAGTGACGTGGGCTTCATGAGAGTCCCCAAACGGCGCGGCCCCGGCGCGGCGAGCGCTCACGGGGATGTCGGCTCTTGCGGTCACACAGGCGTGCACGTCGTTCAGGGGAGGTTTTTACATCGTTGGAATGGCTGTGTAAACCCTTCCGTCCGAAATCCCGGCCGGTCCGTCCGGGCCGCCGGTCAGCGTCGGCCCAGCGTGCTCTCCCGCTCCACCAGCCGGAATTCCGCGGTGAGTTCACGTCCTCCCGGGTCCTGCCGGCCGGAGAGACTGCGCAGCAGCGAGGCCACCGCGAGCCGGGCGATGGCCTGTTTGTCGGGGGAGACGGTGGTCAGCGAGACGGCTCCGAAGCGGCCCTCGGCGATGTCGTCGAAGCCCACCACGGCGACGTCCCAGGGCACCCTCAGCCCGCGTTCGTGCAGCACCCGCATGGCGCCGATCGCGATCAGGTCGTTGTAGGCGAAGACCGCGTCGGGCCGCACGCCCGCGTCGAGCAGCTGTGCCATGGCCCGCGCGCCGTCGTCCCGGTCCCAGCCGCCCACCGGCACGACCAGGTCGTCCGGGGCCGGCGCCCCGGCCGCCGCCAGTTCGGCCCGCCAGCCGTCCAGGCGCAGATGGGCGGGGCGGTTGGCGGAGTCCGTGCGGGCGCCGAGAAAGGCGATCCGGGTCCGGCCGCGGCCGAGCAGATGGCGCACCGCGGTACGGGCCGCCGCCACGTTGTCGATCGCGATGTGGTCGAACGGCAGGTCGTACTCCCGCTCGCCGAGCAGGACCAGCGGCACGTCGTCGGTCCGGCCGCGCAGGTCCTCCGCCTCCAGCTCCAGCGGGCTGAGGATCAGCCCGTCGATCACTCCGGCGCTGAACCCCTGGCTGACCAGCAGCTCCTGTTCGCGGTCGCCGCGCGTGTGGTCGAGCAGGACCGTGAACTCGTGCTCGGCGGCGGCGTCGATCACGGCGCCCGCCAGTTCGGCGAAGTAGGGGTTGCCCAGTTCGGGGACGGCCAGCGCGATGATGCCGGTGCGGCCCTTGCGCAGATGGCGCGCGGTGAGGTTCGGACGGTAGCCCAGTTCGTCGATGGCCGCCTGCACCCTGGCCCGCATCGCCGGGGTGACGTGGGGATAGTTGTTCACGACGTTGGACACGGTCTTGATCGAGACGCCGGCGCGTTCGGCCACGTCCTTCAGGCTGACCCGCAAGGGATCTCCTCGGCATCGACGGGTGCTCCGGGACGGAGCTTTTGTCATGGACCTGGACAGCGGCTGAGAGCCGTGCTCTCATGCCAACTGCCTCTGCTTCCAACGTTGTACAGACTGAAGCACCGAGCCGCCACCCTTCCTCAGTCAAGGAGGATTCGTGCGCATCAGACCGATCAGAGACCGACTCGTCCTGCTCGTCGCCGCTGTGCTGGGGGCCGCGGGCCTGGCCTCCGCACCCGCCGCGACGGCCGCGGAGGACCCCGTCGAGGTCCACGGCCTCAAGGGCGAGTACTACACCCAGTCCGCGCCGGGCGCCTTCGATTTCGACCAGCTCAAGGCGACCGGATTCGACCCCCAGCTGGACTTCGACTCCCTGGAGTCCCGGCTGACTTCGGCGACCGGACGGTCGGACGACGTCAGCGTCCGCTGGACCGGCCGGATCGTGCCGGAGAAGACCGGCCCCACCACCTTCTCGATCACCGGCGACAACGGCTTCCGCCTGTGGGTCGGCGGCAGCCTCGTCATCGACCACTGGGTCGACGACTGGGACCGCGAACAGACCTCGGCCCCGGTGGAGCTGACCGCCGGGCAGTCCTACGACGTCAAGGTCGAGTACTTCGAGCACTACGGAGGCTCCAACCTGCACGTCCGCTGGACCCCGCCGGACGGCACCAAGACGGCGATCCCGCAGTCGGCGTTCCGGCTGCCCGAGGGTTACGCCTACGACGGTGCCATCGGCACCACGGTCCTGGGGGACGGCAGGACCCTCCGCCTCGACTTCGCCCAGGCGCTCGCCGCGCCGCCGGCGACGGTCACCGACCACCTGGACGCCGTGATCGGCGGTGCCAGCTGGCCGCTGGGCAAGGCCCGCCTCGACCCGGCCGACGACAAGTCGCTGCTGGTCGCGCTGGAGAAGCCCGTCGTCGGCAACAAGACCGGCACCGCGCGCGGCACCGCCGACGTCCGCTACGACGGGGCGGGCCGGCTCACCGGTGCGGACGGCAACGTTGTCAGCCCGTTCTGGAGCAGCGGCGCCAACCAGTCCACCTACGAGCTGAGCACCTCATGGGGCGCGGACGTCACGCCGGCCAACGCCCACCGCGAGTACCCGAGGCCGCAGCTGACCCGCGGCGACTGGCAGAACCTCAACGGCAGTTGGCAGTTCGCCGCGGCCAAGGCCGGTGAACAGCCGCCGGTCGGCCGCGACCTCGCCGAGCGGATCCTCGTCCCCTATCCCGTCGAGTCCCAGCTCTCCGGGCTCGAACGGCACGAGGACCGGATGTGGTACCGGCGCACCTTCACCATTCCGGCCGGCTGGAAGATCGGCTCCGGCAAGCGCCTGCAGCTGAACTTCGGCGCGGTCGACTGGCGCACTGAGGTGTACGTCAACGGCACCAAGGTCACCGAACACGAGGGCGGCTACGACAAGTTCAGCGCCGACATCACCGACGCCCTCAAGCCCGGCCGCACCCAGGAACTGATCGTCGGCGTCTACGACCCGACGGACGCGGCGAACGGCGAGAACCCGCCGCTCGGCAAGCAGCGCCTGGACCCCAGCGGCATCTGGTACACCCCGACCTCCGGCATCTGGCAGACCGTCTGGCTGGAGCCCGTCGCCGCCGACCACGTCGACTCCCTCAAGCTGACTCCGGACGCCGACGCGGGCACCCTGACCGTCGAGCCGAAGGGCGTGCGGGACGGACTTCCGGTCACGGCGACGGCGTACGCCGGGAAGCGGGCGGTGGCCACCGTCACCGGACGCAGCGGCTCCGCGCTCACCCTGAAGATCCGCGACCCGCACCTGTGGTCGCCGGACGACCCGTATCTGTACGACCTCAAGGTGGCCGTCGGCGCCGACCGCGTCGGCAGCTACTTCGGCATGCGGTCCATCGCGGTCGAGAACGTGGGCGGCACCCCCCGCACCGTCCTCAACGGCGAACCGGTGTTCATGATGGCCACCCTGGACCAGGGTTTCTGGCCGGACGGCCTGTACACCGCGCCGAGCGACGAAGCGCTCGCCTACGACCTGAAGATGCACAAGGCGATGGGCTTCAACGCGGTCCGCAAGCACATCAAGGTCGAGCCCGACCGCTGGTTCTACTGGGCCGACAAGCTGGGCCTGATGGTGTGGCAGGACATGCCGGCGATGACAGCGGGCAAGAACCCTGACACGGCCTCCCGCGCCGAGTACGAGCGTGAGATGAAGCAGATGATCGACGAGCACATCAGCAGTCCGTCGGTCGTCATGTGGGTCACGTTCAACGAGGGCTGGGGCCAGTACGACATGGCCCGCATCGCCGACCAGGCCAAGGCATGGGACCCGACCCGGCTGGTCAACAGCATGTCGGGCCTCAACCTCGGCGCGGACGGCGGCACCGGCGACATCATGGACGAGCACGGCTACCCGAGTCCCGCACTGCCACCGCATCCGGACGGCGAACGGGCCCTGGTCAGCGGTGAGTACGGCGGCCTCGGCCTCGCCGTGCCCGGACACGCCTGGTCGGTGCAGCAGTCGTACGTCGACGTCGACCCGGCCACGTACACCGACGACTACCTCGCCAAGCTCGACGAGGTGCGCGCCCTGGCCTGCCGGGGCGGCAACGGCGCGGTGTACACCCAGATCTCGGACGTCGAGGGTGAGCTGAACGGGCTGCTCACCTACGACCGCAAGGTCGTCAAACCCGATGTGCGGCGGCTCAAGGCGGCCCAGGAGGCGTTGATCCACGACGCGTCCCGGGCGACCCCCGCGAACTGCGCCTGACACCCGGGCCGCCCGGCGCGCGCTTCCCCGCCCGCCGGGCGGCCCCGGGCCGCTTCCCGTCCTCACGGCCGACACCACCTTGGCCGTGGCGAACCCCTGGGCACCCTGATCGGAACCCTGTACCGGGGCGGGGCCGCGCGCCCCGCCCCGGCACCCGTGCTCTTTGCGGAATCGGCAACGAAGTTTCCCGGTCCGAAGCCGGGCGGTGCAGGCTCTCGCCAGGGGCGGCGGCCGGTTCCGCCCGCCCCGGCCGGACCGCGCCGATCCACCAGGAGGCCCTGATGACCGAGATGCCCACCGTGCGACCCGACGAGTTCTGGGAGAGCAGGTACCGCCAGAGCGACCGTGTCTGGAGCGGCCGGCCCAATCCGCTGCTCGTCCGTGAGGTGACCGGGCTGTGCCCCGGCACCGCCCTCGACCTCGGCTGCGGCGAGGGCGCCGACGCGGTGTGGCTCGCCTCGCGCGGCTGGCGGGTCACCGGCGCCGACATCTCGGCCACGGCACTCGACCGCGCGGCGGCGCACGCCGAGCAGGCAGGGGTCGGCGACCGCACGGCCTGGGAGCGGCACGAACTGGGCCCGAGCTTCCCGCGGGGCGAGTACGACCTGGTGAACGTCCAGTACCTGCAGTCCCCGGTGGAGCTGGACCAGCGTGCGGTGCTGCGCCGGGCCGCCGGCGCGGTCGCCGAGGGCGGCACGCTCCTCGTCGTCCTGCACGCCGGCTGGCCGTCCTGGCAGACCGAGCCGCCGTTCGCGTACACCTTCCCCACCCTCGACGGCGTCCTCGACGATCTGGCGCTGCCCGAGGGGAGCTGGACCGTCGGGACGCTGGAGGCGGTGCGGCGCTCCAGCGCGTCACCGGACGGCGCGGAGGGCTTCCGCGACGACAACGTGTGGCGCCTGCACCGCACCCGCGACTGACGGCCGCCGGCATGCGGCACGTCCGCTTGTGCGCGGATGCGGATCAGGCTAGGCGAAGCGGCCCTCGACGACCCGCTTCGCCGCCTCGCTCTCGGCCGCGGCGGGGGAGAGTTCGCTGAGCGTGTCGAGGTCGGTGTCCTCGCGCAGCTCCTGCTCCCAGGCGGCCGCGAGCCGTTCCTGCTCGTCGTGGGGCTGCTGCCGGACCCGCTCCCGGTCGTGGGGGCTCAGGGCGGTCAGGAAGCGCTCCAGGGTGTCGATCGGCATCCGGTTCTCCTTGGTCACGAGGGTGTCGGTGCCTCTGCGGGCACCGTCCCAGAGTGATCGGTGCCGGCCCCCGTCCCCGGGAGCTGCGGCCCGCTCGGACCCGAATGGAGCACCGGGCCGCTGCGGTCACCTCTCGATGGGCTCCGTACAGGCCGCGCCGTCCGGCAGATGCGCCTTCGCCCATGCGCCCAGTTGCCGGAGCGCGGGCTCCAGGGCGGCGCCGGACTCGGTCAGCCGGTAGGAGACACGCAGCGGTGGTCCCTCGTCGACCTCGCGCACCACGAGCCCGGCGGCGCCGAGTTCGGCCAGCCGGTCGGAGAGCATGCGTTCGCTGATGCCGGGGATCGCCCTGCGCAGCTCGGCGAAGTAGGTGGGCTGTTCCACCAGCACGGAGACGATCGGGCCGTTCCAGCGCTTGCCGAGCAGCTGGAAGACACGCGTGATCCCGTCATCGACCTGCTTGCACGTTTCCGCGTCGTGTTTCTGCACCGCCGCCATGCGGCCATGATACTAGCTCTCCGTTGGGGGATGAAAAAAAGTAAGTCCATGTGTTAGATATAGCCGAGTACGAAAACTCAGCTCGCGGTGGAAGCCGCGGGCACGTTCCCCTGGAGACACGCATGGCCACCCTGCTGCACATCGACTCGTCCGTCTTCCCGAGCGAGGCGTCCGCCTCCCGAGCGGTGACGGCGGTCTTCCGCAAGAGCTGGCAGGAGCAGCACCCCGACGGAACGGTGATCTACCGCGACCTCAGGGCCGAACCGGTTCCGCACATCACGGCGGCGGGCCACTCCGCCGGCTACACCGACCCGGCCGCCCACACGCCCGAGCAGGCGAGGGACTTCGCCGTGCGGGTGAAGCTGATAGAGGAACTGGAGCAGGCGGACGCGGTGGTCCTCGGCGCGCCGATGTACAACTTCGCCATCCCGTCGACGCTCAAGGCATGGCTGGACAACGTGCTCCTCATCGGCCGCACCGCGGGGGAGAACCCCTCGGCGAAGGGCACCCCGGTCACCGTCGTGGCCAGTCGCGGCGGTTCCTATGCGCCGGGCACACCGCGCGAGAACTACGAGTACGTGCAGAACTACCTGTCGGCGATCCTCGCGGACGGCCTCGGGCTCGACGTCGACTTCATCGTCCCCGAGCTGACCATGGCTCCGCACAACCCGGCCATGGCCGAGCTGATCCCGCTGTTCGAATCCTCGCGCGAGCGTGCTCTGCGGGACGCGTCGGACAAGGCGAAGGCCCTCATCGAGCGTCTCGTCGCGTAGCCGCTCCCGGCCGCGACATGTGTGGTGCGGCCGTACGGGTGTGAGAGCGGCGGGCTGTGTGTCTGTCTGCGCGTTTTCTGGTACCGGGTGGTACCAGGGGGTGTGTCAGGCGTCGCCGTCCGGCGTGTCACCCACGGCCTCGGCGGACTTCGCGGACGCCGCTTCGACGAGCGAGTACAGCACCGAGCGCTGCTCCTTGTGGCGCTGGATACGGCCCTTGGCGACGAGCGCCTCCAGAGTGTTGCGCACGACCTGCGGGGTCGGGGTCCGCTCGGGGTGCTCCCGCATCAACTCGGCACGCAAGTCCTTGGCGAGACAAGGCTCGTCGTGCGTGCGCAACAGGTCGAGGAAGACATCCCCGAGCAGTGGCTTGCGTGCCTTCACCTGCGCGGAGGCCCGGGTGGACTGCTTCTTCCCGGGCTCGGGGCCCGCGGCCGTGCGCGTGGTACGGCGCCGGGGAACCGCCGGCGCCGCCGGTGCCGCGGCGGCGGGAACCAGGGCGGGCTCGTCCCGCGCCTGCTGCGGCAGGGGCGTGCCGTCCGACGGAGCGCCGTCCGAGGGCGCGTCGAAACGCTCGGTGACGTCGAGGATGTTCCGCAGGAGGACCTCCTCCTGCTTCAACGTGGCGATCATCTCGGTGAGTTCCTGCTGCCGGCGCCGGTTGTCCCGCAGATCCGACGCGGCCTGCTCGACGTAGCGGGACCGGACCGAGGCATCGGTCGATTGACTGGGCACAGCCGTTCCCTCCTTGGAGACGATGGATGCTGGTGCGCATGGTACCGATCCACTGACGCGGTATTGGCAGGTGTGAGGCCGCCGAGGCGGAAACACCCGTGCACGGCACTCGATCGAGCTACGGGCGGCATGCGGTAGGCATGTCGCCCGTCGGCGTGCATGTCCGTCGGAGAGACCTCACCGGACGTCCGACGTCAGCCGCAGTTCGCGGCCCGGCCAGCGCTGCCGCAACCAGCGGTCGTGGCTGGCCAGGACGATGGCGCCGGGACCGGTGCCCAGGGCCTCCTCCAGTTCGTCGCACAGCCGTGGCGACAGGTGGTTCGTGGGTTCGTCGAGCAGCAGCAACTGCGGTGGGCGGGCCACCAGGAGGGCCAGCGCGAGCCGGCGCCGCTGGCCGACGGAGAGGTGTCCCACCGGCTTGTCCAGGTCGGCCTCGTGCAACAGCCCCAGTGACGACAACGGGACCGCCTCCGCCCGTTCGGCGCCGAGCGAACCCTCGTAGGTCTCCTGGGCGGTGCGGTCGGGCCGGTCGAAGACGGTGTCCTGCCGCAGCAGCCCCACGGTCAGACCGGGCCGCCGCCGCACCTCGCCGTCGGCGCCGAGCCGTCCGGCGAGCACGGCCAGCAGGGTCGACTTGCCCGCCCCGTTGTCCCCGGTGACCAACAGCCGTTCGGTCGCCGCCACGTCGACCCGGGGCACGGCGAGCCGGCCCGGCACCCGGACGTCGCGCAGCGACACGAGGGTGCCCTCCACCGGGTCGCCCGCGAGCACCGGATACCGCAGGCGCAACTGCCGCGGCGGCTCGGCGACCTGGGTGCGTTCCCGTTCGTCGAGCCGCCGGGCGGCGTTGCGCACCCGGCGTGAGACCTGGCTCTGCACCCGGCCGCCCCGGTGGCCGTAGCCCATCTTCTCGTTGTCGCGCGGGCCCCGGTCCGGCGCGACGCGATGCGCGGTGACCCCGGCCGAGTGGCGCAGGGCCGCCAACTCCTCCTGCTCCTCGGCGTATCGCTGCTCCCAGCGTTCCCGTTCGGCTTGTTTCTCGGTCAGGTAGGCGCTGTAGTTGCCGCCGAAGCGGACCGGGCCCTCCGGCGCGGGATCGAGGTCGATCAGGTCCGTGCACACGGCGTCGAGGAACGCCCGGTCGTGGCTGGCCAGCACGACCACTCCGGGCAGGCCGCGCACCTGTTCCTCCAGGAAGGCGGCGGCGTCGTCGTCGAGATGGTTGGTCGGCTCGTCCAGCAGCAGCGCCGTGGGCCGCCGGAGCAGCAGCGCGGCGAGGGCCAGCCGGCCGCGCTGCCCGCCGGAGAGCGAGCCGAGCGTGCGGTCGTGCGGGATCTCGCCCAGGCCGAGCCCGCCGAGCACGATCGCGGCACGCCGGTCCGCGTCCCAGGAGTCCCGTTCCTGTGCCAGTTCCAGTTGCCGGCCGTACTCCTGGAGGAGTCCGGTGTGGTCGGGGTGGGACTCCGGGGTGTCGGCGAGCCGCCGGGTGAGGTGGTCGAGCCGCGCGAGATCGTCCCGGGCCTCGCGCAGGGCGTCGTCGAGCACGTCGGCGAGCGTCGACACGGCGTCGTACGGCATCTCCTGGAGCAGATACCCCAGGTCGGCGGGGCGTACGACGCTGCCGGAGTCGGGTCGGTCGGTTCCGGCGAGCAGGCCGAGCAGGGTCGACTTGCCGACGCCGTTCTCCCCGATCAGACCGATGCGGTGACCGGGGGAGGCGGTGAGGGAGACACCGTCGAGCACACGGCGGGTGCCGAGGGTGCGGACGAGGTCGTGGGCGAGCAGCGCGGGCTGCACAGACATGGGGGTCCACCGGAGGTGTGAGGGGTGAGGGTGCCCGCCGGGCTGCTGCCTCGGGTGCGGGCACGGCCGATGAGCCGGCGCTCACACCTCGGGCGCCGCCGTCTCCACCAGCGCCCCGCCCTCCAGTCGCAGCCGGCGGTTCACGCCGATCTCGGCGAGGAACCGCTCGTCGTGGCTGACGACCACGAAAGCGCCCTGGTAGGAACCGAGCGCGCTCTCCAGCTGGCCGATGCTGACCAGGTCGAGGTTGTTCGTCGGCTCGTCCAGGAGCAGCAGGTTGGGGGCCGGTTCGGCGCACAGCACACAGGCCAGGGTGGCCCGCAGCAGTTCCCCGCCGGACAGCGCCGCCACGGGCAGATGGGCCCGCGCGCCGCGGAACAGGAAGCGTGCCAGCAGGTTCATCCGCTCCGCCTCCGTGCGGTGCGGCGCGTACGCGGCGAAGTTCTCGGCGACCGTCCGGCCGGTGTCCAGCAGGTCGAGTCGCTGCGAGAGATACGCGATGCGGCCGTCGGCCCGCTTGATCCGCCCCGTCTCGCCGTCGAGATCGCCGCTGATCAGGCGCAGCAGGGTCGACTTGCCCGCGCCGTTCGGTCCGGTCAGCGCGATCCGTTCGGGGCCGCGGATCGTGAGCTCGACGCCGTCCCCGGCGAACAGCGCCCGGTCGCCGTGCCGGACCTGGAGGCATTCGCCGAGGAAGACGGTGCGTCCCGCCGGGACACCGGTGTCGGGCAGGTCCAAGGTGATGCGCTGCTCGTCGCGCACGGCACGCCCGGCCTCGTCCAGCCGGGCCCTGGCCTCGCTGACCCGGGAGGCGTGCAGCTGACCCGACCGGCCCGCCGACTCCTGCGCGCTGCGCTTCAGGTTTCCGGCGACGATACGCGGCAGGCCCGCGTTCTTGAGGTTGCGGGCGGCGTTGCTCGCCCGCCGCTCGGCGCGCTCGCGGGCCTGCTGCATCTCCCGCTTCTCCCGCTTCAGCTCCTGTTCGGCGTTGCGTACGTTCTTCTCGGCGACCTCCTGCTCGGCCTTCACGGCTTCCTCGTACGCGGTGAAGTCGCCGCCGTAGAAACGCAGTTCACCGCGGTCGAGTTCGGCGATGCGTTGCAGGCGGTCCAGCAGCGCGCGGTCGTGGCTGACCACCAGCAGACAGCCGGTGAAGTCGTCCAGCACGTCGTAGAGCTTGTGCCGCGCGCCCAGGTCCAGGTTGTTGGTGGGCTCGTCGAGCAGCAGCACGTCGGGGCGCCTGAGCAGCTGGGCGGCGAGGCCCAGCGAGACGACCTGGCCGCCGCTGAGCGTGCCGAGGCGCCGGTCCAGGTCGAGATCGCCCAGGCCGAGCCGGTCCAGCTGGGCGCGGGTGCGTTCCTCGATGTCCCAGTCGTCACCGATGGTCGTGAAGTGCTCCTCGCGCACGTCCCCGGACTCGACGGCGTCCAGGGCCCTGATCACCTCGGCGACGTCCAGCACCTCGGCCACCGTCAGGCCGCGGGTGAGCGGAAGGCTCTGCGGCAGGTATCCGAGTGTGCCGGAGACGGTCGACGACCCGGAGGTCGGCCGCAGCTCACCGGCGATCAGCCTGAGCAGGGTGCTCTTGCCGGAGCCGTTGGGCGCGACCAGGCCGGTGCGGCCGGCGTCCACGGTGAAGGACAGGTCCTGGAAGACCGGGGTGTCGTCGGGCCAGGAGAAGGACAGGTGCGAGCAGACGACGGAAGCGTCGGACATAGGAAACCTCTGGGGAGGAGAGGGCAGGTAGGTGTCACTGCCCGGGGCAGACAAGGGAAGAAGGCGACGACGATCCGGCCACGTCGGCGGCGCTCCACTGCGCCCACCGGTGGCCGATCAGATCCGGGTATCACCCGGAGATGTCGTCGTCACCCGCCATGTCTGGTCTCCTCAGAAACGATCAAAGGTGCCACCGAGTGTAGCAGTCCGACGGGGCGGATTCGGCGGAGTCCGGGCTCGTCACTCTTTCAGCAGGTGGCGAAATCAGGGTGTGCAGTGCATCACCGGTCGGACAGGTGATCGCGCTTGGCGAGATGGTGCGGTCCTGGTTGGAATATCCTGCGAAGCGCCGGTGGTTCGCAGGAACGGCCACGGCGGACGCCGGTGAACCGCGCGTGGGGCGGGGCACGGGCGGCGGCGGTGCGCCGGAGTTCCGGACACGGAAGAAGGGTGACGTGTGATGAGCGACAACGAGCAGAAGGCACTGCTGGCCGGTGGCTGCTTCTGGGGCATGCAGGAACTGATCCGCAAGCAGCCGGGAGTCCTGAAGACCAGGGTGGGTTACAGCGGCGGCGAGATCGCGCATCCGACCTACCGCAATCACGGCAACCACGCCGAGTCGATCGAGATCACCTTCGATCCCGCCGTGACCGACTACCGCACCGTCCTTGAGTTCTTCTTCCAGATCCACGACCCGAGCACGAAGGACCGGCAGGGCAACGACCTGGGGGCCAGCTACCGCTCCGCCATCTTCTACCTCGACGACGAGCAGCGGCGGATCGCCGAGGACACCATCGCCGACGTCGACGCGTCCGGGCTGTGGCCCGGCCCGGTGGTCACCGAGGTCGTCCCGGCCGGCCCGTTCTGGGAGGCCGAACCGGAGCACCAGGACTATCTGCAGCGCTATCCGAACGGCTACACCTGCCACTTCCCGCGCCCCAACTGGCGGCTGCCCAAGCGCGCGGCGTGACACCCGCGGCGGCGGTGCCGTGGGCGCCGTGGCGCGGACGGGCGCGGCCACGGGCCGCCGTACGGTCCGCGGTCGCCGGTGTGCCCGTTCGCGGGCCGGCATGCGCACTCCGGTGAAGCCCGGCCGAAGGAGCCCACTGGTCGGCGCCGGGAAACGGACTGGCGGGTCCGGGACCTTCCGCTCCGGTGGGCCGGGGCGTGCGGCGGCCGGGTGGGGGATCCGATGGCCGCGCGGGGGCCGGGGAACCGCCTGACCGGGAAACGCGTGTCCAGGCACGGGGTGCCCGGTCCGGTCATCCACGGCCGGGGGGCGCGGCCGTGGAGGGGGTGCAATGGCTTGGGGGCCGCGGTCGGACAAGGCCGACCGGGAGGCGCTGGAGCGGGCGCTGGGGGCGGCCCGGCGGCACGGGCTGGGCGGGCACGTCATGACGCAGGGCCTCGGCAGCCGGATCACGGGACTCGGATGCGTGTCGGCGTTGGTCGCGCTCGTCCTGCTGCTGCCGGGCACCGGCCCGCTGGCCGGACCGTACGGCGGGCCGGCCAAGGCGGTCGCGACGGCACTCGTCGTGCCGGCGATCGCCCTCCCCGTCGTCGCGATCCGGGTCGAGGGCGGGCTCGCCCACCGGGACACCCGGCTGCACGTCTTCGACGGGGGGCTCGTCGTCACCGGGCCCGAGCGCACCGTACCGTGCGGCCGGCCGGACTTCCGGATCGACGAGCGCGTCGAACACGGCTCCTACGGCAGTGCGGGGCACGGCTTCACCGCGCGCCGGCTGCACCTGTCCGCGCACGGCGCCCCCCTGTGGCGGCTGAACGCGAACAACCGCCGCCCGGCGCCTCCGGCCCGCCGCGGCGGAGGAGCCGTTCTGGGCTCGGTCGCCCGGGGCTACGGGCCTACGCGGGCGGCGCCGCCTCCCTGGGACGGGGAGACGGCGCCGCTGTGCGCTTCTGCGGACGTCAGACCAGCCAGCCGATGAAGTGGACGAGGCCGGCGAGGACGTCGGTGAGAAGGTTCATGATCGTGCTGCTCCTTGCGATGTGACTGTCATGTGGGACCTGTGCGTCAACTACGGTCTGCAGCCCGTGCCTTGCACACCGTAAGTATCGTTCCGCCCCGAGCGCCCCGGTGGTCTCCTGAGCGACGATCACCTGTTCCAGGGAACAACTGATCCCCTGTTCGGATTGCCGCCGGCCCCCGCGCTCGGCCCCCGCGGCCCGTCGCCTCGTTCCGCCTCGTCCCGCCGTTCATGAGCCTTCGTGTGCTTCGTGAGCCTTCGTGCGCTCAGATTCCGTCGCACACCCGAGAGTTGACGGCCCATTAGGGTCCGTACGGTTGGTCGGCCGTGCGTTCCGCTTCCATCATTGTCATGCCCCTGCTGCTTCTGTCCGTGGCGGCAGCTTCCCTGCGGAGTGGAATGCACCGCAGACTCGCCACCGGCCTCGCCGCATCGGCGCTCGCCCTGATCACCGTCACCGTCACCGCCACGGCGGCCGACGACGCCCCGCGGACAAGCCCCAGGTGCTCGCCAGTTGGACGCAGACCAGCGCGTCAGTACCGCTCCGACCAGGCATACGGCGACGGCTGGCAGTACCCCGGTCCCGAGTCCGAGGACCCGGCGCGCACCCCCACCGGAGACGCCCAGGAACGGTGGCTCATCGACGGCTGGCACCGCTCCCGGGCGCTGTGGTACGTCGTGCCCCAGCAGGTCACCTTCTCCCGCCGGTACAACACCACGACCCTGCCGTCGAAGGTCTCCGTGGACTCCTGGGACGGCTATCCGGCGTCGCGGGAACGCGTGCTCGCCGGGGCCGCGGCCGTGGACAACCTGATGGTCCTCACCGGCGACGTGCACGTGCACTACGGCTTCGACATCAAGCGGGACTTCGCCGACCCCGCCTCGCGCACGGTGGGGACGGAGATCGTCACGTCGTCGGTCACCAGCGGCGGCAACGGTTCGGCGCGTCCGTCGAACTGGGCCACCTACCTGGCCGCCAATCCGCACCTGTAGTTCTACAACGGGCAGCGCGGCTACGCGACCGTGGCCCTGGCACAGGACCGGGCGCACATCGACTTCAAGACGGTCTCCCAGGTCACGGCCCCGGGGGCGCCCCTCACCACCGCGGCGTCCTTCGTGACGGAGGCGGGCGACCAGGGGCTGAAGCCGGCGTAGGCGCCGCGTCGGCCGGGCCGTGGTGGGGTCGGTTTCGTCCGCCGGGGGCTGGTCGCGCAGTTCCCCGCGCCCCTTCGGGGGTGCTGTCGGCGGTCGACGGCGAAGGCTGCTTCCCTTACGGTTCAGGCGCGTCAACGAGCCACTTCCGCACGGTGGTCGAAGCTCCCCCAGTTCCAGCGGAACCCAGCAGAGGAGATCTTCATGGAAACGCGACGCAACGGCAGCGAGGGCGTCGACCGGCGCGGTCTGCTGCGCGGCGCGGCGGGCGTGACCACGGCGGCGGGCCTCGCACTGGCCGCCGGTCTCGGGCCGGCCGGGCCTTTTCCTACGGCTGGAGCCGCACCCTCCAACAGGGCCTCACCGGCGCGGATGTGACCGAACTGCAGATCCGGTTCGGCGGCTGGGCCGCCGCGAGCGCCCAGCAGACCTGTATCGCCTGGGACGGTGCGTTCGGGCCCGCCACCGACGGCGCGGTCAGACGCTTGAAGTCCGCGTACGGGCTGACCGCCGACGGCGCCGTCGGCCCGCAGACCCAGAGCGTGCTCAACGGCCTGGAGAACGCGGACGGCTCCACGGCCCACTTCGACTGGAGCGAGTTCTCCTCCAAGGACGGCTCCGGTCTCGGCGGCGGCAAGGTGGGTTCCGCGCAGGCCAAGGAGAACGTACGGCGGTTGATCTACAAGCTGGAGGCGGTGCGCAGGAAGGCCGGGAACAGCGCGATCACCGTCAACTCCGGTTTCCGCAGCGTCGCGCACAACTCGTCCGTGGGCGGCGCCGCCAACAGCATGCACGTGTACGGCGTCGCCGCCGACATCGTCGTCGCGGGTCACACCACGCTCCAGGTCTACCGGATCGCCGAGACCTGCGGTTTCTCCGGCCTGGAGGCGTACACCCACTCCTGGCAGCACGTCGACAGCCGGGTCCAGTACCCCTCGTACGGCTCGGGGGCGTGGTGGTGGGAGAGCGGCGTGGTGTGACCGCCCTGGCCTGACCGCCGTCGGTGCCGGTCCCCCCGCACGGGGGGCCGGCGCCGTTTCGCGTCGGCGGCCGAGGGGCGTCGCGGCGGGGTTCCGCGGGCCGGGGCGGGCCGTCGCGCAGACCGCCATCCGGGTGATCTACGGCCCGCCCCCGCAGCCCGCGTCGCCAGGAAACACCAGGTCAGCGCGGGTCGGCGGGGCGCCGTGGGCCTCAGGCGGAGTGGCAGCCCGACGGTGGCCGACCGAAACTGACAGAGCGGTTCGTGATCAGGTAATTGCGCAGGGAAACGTCCTCCAGGAGGTCGATGGTGGAGCAGTCCGCCGACGTCTATATATCCGGACCGGACGAAGCACCCGTTTCCTCGGGTACCGCCGAGAGCCCGGCCCAGACGGAAACCGAGAGAAAATTCGCCGAAGTCCTGGCCGATCTGGTGAAAGCGGAAAGCGTCCCGGTCGACAGTCATTTCTTCAACGACCTCGGCGCCAATTCGTTGGTCATGGCCCAATTCTGCGCGCGAATCAGAAAGCGCACGGACCTGCCATCCGCGTCCATGAAGGACATCTACCGCAGCCCGACCGTCCGGAGCCTGGCGGCGGCGCTGGCGCAGACCGCTTCCGCCCCGGCCGCGCCGGCCCTCCAGCCCGCCCCGGCGCCGGCCACACCGGCGACGGCGATGCCGAAGGGCAAGGCGAACCATGTCCTGTGCGGCAGCTTGCAACTGCTCATCTTCCTGGCCTACTCGTTCGCCGCCGGACTCGTCACCGCCCGGGGCTTCGAGTGGGTCGCCGCCGCCTCCGGCTTCACCGAAACCTATCTGCGGTCGCTGATCTTCGGCAGCATCGGCTTCACGGCCCTCTGCGTGTTCCCGGTCGTCGCCAAGTGGCTGCTGGTGGGCCGCTGGAAGCCCCAGGAATTCCCGGTGTGGAGCCTTGCCTATCTGCGCTTCTGGTTCGTCAAGGTACTGCTGCACGCCAACCCGATGATCCTGTTCATCGGCAATCCGCTGTACGTGCTCTACCTGCGGGCCCTTGGCGCCCGCATAGGCAAGGGCGTCACGATCCTCTCGCACGCCGTCCCGGTCTGCACCGACCTGCTGACGATCGGCGACGGCGTGGTGATCCGCAAGGACTCCTACTTCCTCTGCTACCGCGCGCACGCCGGACGCATCCAGACCGGCCGGGTCACCTTCGGCCGGGACGCGTTCGTCGGTGAGAAGGCCGTGCTGGACATCGACACGGAGATGGGCGACGGGACCCAGCTCGGCCACGCGTCCGCCCTGTACCGGGGCCAGCGGATCCCGGACGGCGAACGCTGGCACGGCTCCCCGGCACAGCCCACGCAGACCGATTACCTGCGGGTGCCCCCGGCCCGGTGCGGTCGCCTGCGCCGGATCTGGTTCGGGCTCGGTGCCCTGCTCCAGCTGTACTTCCTCTACCTGCCGCTCGGCCTGGGCGGTACGTACATCCTGTTCACCAACGTCCCGGAGATCGGGACCCGGCTGAAGTCCGGCGCCGCCGGACTCTCCTCGGCGGCGCTGCTCTCCGACGCGCTGGTGCTGTCCCTCCTCCTCTTCTTCGGCTTCACCGCGGTCGGCCTCGTGGTGCTGTTCATGGTGCCGCGGCTGCTGAGCCTCGCCGTCCGGCCCGGCCGGGTCTACCCGCTCTACGGATTCCACTACGTGGTGCACCGCGCGGTGGCCCGGATGACCAACATCAAGTTCTTCGCCTGGCTGTTCGGCGACAGCTCCTACGTCGTGTACTACCTCCGCGGGCTCGGATACCACCTGAACAAGGTGGACCAGACCGGCTCGAACTTCGGCTCGGAGTTCCAGCACGAGACGCCGTTCCTCGTCTCCATCGGCAGCGGGACCATGGTGGCCGACGGGCTGTCCGTTCTGAACGCGGAGTACTCCAGCACGTCCTTCCGGGTGTCGCAGGCGACGATCGGCCCGCGCAACTTCCTCGGCAACAACATCGCCTATCCCGCGGGCGGCAGGACGGGAGACAACTGCCTGCTCGCGACGAAGGTGATGGTGCCCCTCGACGGCGAGATCCGTGAGGGCGTCGGGCTCCTCGGCTCGCCGTGCTTCGAGATCCCCCGGTCGGTGGAGCGCGACTCACGCTTCGACGACCTGAGGACCGGCGAGACCAAACGACGCCGGCTCGCGGCGAAGAACCGGCACAACCTCGGCACGATGGTCCTGATGCTGGGCGTCCGCTGGCTGCACTCGTTCGTGCTCACGATCATCGGCCTGGCCGCCGTCGAGCTGTACGGCGTCATCGGACACGTGGTGATCGCCGGATACCTGGCCCTCTCGCTCGCCGTCACCACGCTCCACTACGTCCTGGCGGAGCGCATCATCACGCGGTTCCGCCCGTTGCAGCCCAAGTTGTGCTCCATCTACGACCCGTACTTCTGGTGGCACGAACGCCTGTGGAAGGTGCCGGACCAGTACCTCGAAATCTTCAACGGAACGCCCTTCAAGTCTCTGGTGTGGCGGATGCTCGGCGTACGCATGGGCCGGGCGGTCTTCGACGACGGCTGCTTCATCACGGAGCGGACGCTCGCCGCCATCGGCGACGGATGCACCCTGAACCAGGGGTCCAAGATCCAGTGCCATTCGCAGGAGGACGGCACGTTCAAGTCCGACCGCACGGCACTCGGCGCCGGCTGCACGGTGGGCGTCTCCGCCCATGTGCACTACGGCGTGACCATGGGCGACGGCGCGCTGCTGGCGCCCGACTCCTTCCTCATGAAGGGCGAGGAAGTCCCCGCCCACGCGCAGTGGGGCGGGAACCCCGCCGCCGACCTGCCCGCCGCCCCCGAGCTGACCTCGGGCGCCGGCGCGCCGGCGGCGGTGGTCCGGACAACGGCGACACCGTCCGTCAACGGCTCGGCAGCGTCGGTGAGTTGAGGAAGGTCAGGCGATGGGAGCGCAGGTGGAATCGGACCGGGAGTACTGGAGCCGTGTGCTGAGCGCCGGCGGCTGCACAGCGGTGCCGCGGTGGGTCGGCGAGCCCGTGCCGGGCGTGGCCGCGCACGAGACGGCGGTGCCGGACGACCTGGCGGCACGGGTGCACGAGCTCGCACGGGAGCTGGGGGTGCCGCTGAGCGCGGTACTGCTGGCCGCGCACGCCAAGGTGCTGGCCGCGCTCTCCGCCGAGCAGGAAGTGGTCACGGGCTATGTCGCCGGGGCAGGCAGCAGGCCGCTGCCGTGCCGGCTGACCGTCACGCCCGAGACCTGGCGCGCCCTGGTGTCCGCCGCGCACCGCGTCGAGTCCGAACTGCTCGCGCACCGGGACTTCCCGGTCGACGGGCTGTGGCGGGAGCTGCGGGTGGCGGGGCCGTCGTACGAGGTCGTGTTCGACCCGGCCGGGTCCGAGGGCGGGCTGATGGACGCCGCCGTCCTGGGAGTCGGCTGGTCTGAGCGGAGCGGGCGGCTGGCCCTGCGGCTGCGCTACCGCACCCAGGTGCTCGACGCCGGATACGTGGCCCGGATCGGCGGCTACCACCTGACCGCACTGCGGCTGATGGCGGCCGGCCCGGACGCCGAACACGCCGGGCAGAGCCTGGTGTCGGCCGACGAGGTGCACGAGCAGCTCGAACGACTGGCCGGACCCGAGCGGGCGCTGCCGCAGGCGAGGGCGCACGAGCTGTTCGAGCAGCGGGCGCGCGAGCACCCGGACGTGGTCGCCGCGGTGAAGGGCGGCCGGTCGTGGACGTACGGCGAGCTGAACGCCCGCGCGAACCGCCTGGCACGGGCCCTCCTCGCCCGCGGACCAGGACACGAGGGCGTCGTCGCCGTGGTCACCGAACGCAACCTCGACTGGCTCGCCTCGGTCCTCGCGGTGTTCAAGGCCGGCTGCGTCTACCTGCCGATCGAACCGCACTTCCCCGCCGGACGCATCCTGGCAACGTTGTCGCGTGCCGGATGCCGTCTGGTGCTGACCGAGTCCGGCAGCACCACCACCCTCGACGAGGCCCTGACCGGCCTGCCGGACGTGGAGAAACTGCTGATCGAGGCGGCCTACGCGGAAGGGCACGCCGACGGCGACGTCGGGGTGCCGGTCTCGGCCGGGCAACTGGCCTACATCTACTTCACCTCCGGCTCCACGGGTGAGCCGAAAGGCGCGATGTGCGAGCACGCGGGCATGCTCAACCACCTCTACGCCAAGATCGACGACCTGGGCATCACCCAGGGGCGCGTGGTGGCGCAGACGGCCCCGCAGTGCTTCGACATCTCGCTGTGGCAGCTGGTGTCCGCCCTGCTGGTGGGCGGCCGGACGCTGCTGGTCGGCCAGGACACCGTGGTGGACGTGGAACGGTTCGTCGACACCCTCGTCGAGGGCCGGGTCGGCGTGGTGCAGGTCGTGCCCTCCTACCTGGAGGTCGTGGTCTCCTACCTGGAGCAGCACCCGCGCGAGCTGCCGGACCTGCGCTGCGTTTCGGTGACCGGCGAGGCGCTGAAACGCGAACTGGTCCAGCGCTGGTTCGCCGGCCAGCCGCGCATCAAACTCGTCAACGCCTACGGCCTCACCGAGACGTCGGACGACACCAACCACGAGGTCATGGACAAGGTGCCCGAGCGGGTGCTGCTCGGCCGCGCCGTCAACAACGTACGGGTCCACGTCGTCGACGAACGGCTGTCCCTGGTGCCTCTCGGCGCCCCCGGCCTGATCGCGTTCTCCGGGGTCTGCGTGGGCCGGGGCTACGTCAACGACCCCGAGCGGACCGCCGAGGCGTACCGCGAGGACCCCTACCGGCCGGGCGAGCGGCTCTACCTGGCGGGGGACTGGGGCCGCTGGCACCCCGGCGGAAAGCTGGAGTTCCTCGGCCGCCGGGACAGCCAGGTCAAGATCCGCGGCTTCCGCATCGAGATCGGCGAGATCGAGAACACCCTGCTCGGGGTGGACGGAGTACGGGACGGCGCGGTCGTCGTCGCCGAACGGGCCGGCGGCAGCAAGCACCTGATCGCCTTCCACAGCGGCCGGCGGCTGCCCGCGGACGAGCTGCGCGAGGAACTGGCCGCCGTACTGCCCGACTACATGGTCCCCTCGGCCTTCCACTGGCAGGACGCCCTCCCGCTGACCGCCAACGGCAAGATCGACAAGAAGGCCCTGAAGGCGCTGGCCGAACAGACGGCCGCGCCCGCCGAGCAGGACACCGCCGCGGAGCCCGACCGCGCCCCGCGCACCCCCGCCGAGCGGAAGCTGGCGGCCGCCTGGGCGGAGCTGCTGGGCGTCCCCGAGCCACAGATCGGCCGCCGGGACCACTTCTTCGACTCCGGTGGCACCTCGCTGTCGGCCGTGAAGCTCACCATCGCCCTGGACCGCGCGGTCTCCCTCAAGGACATCACCCGCAACCCGGTGCTCGCCGACCTCGCCGCGCTGCTCGACGGCGGCACCCGCGACCGCACCGACCTGCTCCAGCCGCTGGCGGAGGCGGGCGGCGCCCCGGAATGCACCCTGGTCTGCTTCCCCTACGCGGGCGGCAACGCCGTCAACTACCAGCCGATGGCCGGCGCGCTGGCGGGCGGCGGCACTGCGGTCCACGCCGTGGAACTGCCCGGCCACGACCTCGCCGCCCACGACGAGCCGTTCGCGCCGCTCGCCCGGGTGGCCCAGCGGGCCGCCGACGAGATCACCGCGCGCGGGCCCACCCGGGTCATGCTGTGGGGCCACTCCGCGGGCGCGGCCGCGGCGATGGCGACGGCCCGACTGCTGGAGGAACGCGGCGTGGACGTCGCCCGGGTGTTCCTCGGCGCTCAGCTGCCCGGCACCGCCGCCGAACGGCGTGCCGCCGCCCGAGAGCTGACGGACCTGAGCGACGCCGAGATCGTCAAGCGGCTGACCGCGGACAGCGGCTACCCCGAACTCGCCGAGCTGAACGCCCGGCACGCCGCACGCGTGGCCGCCGCCTACCGCCACGACTGCGTGAGCGCGCACCACTACTTCGCCGACGCCCTGGAGACCCCGCCGGAGCGCAAGCTGGCCGCACCGGTGACCGTGGTCATGGCCGCCGACGACCCGAACACGGCCGGCGAACCCGACCGACACCGCGCCTGGCAGCTGCTGGCCGAACAGGTGGAGTTGCACGAACTCCCCGACGGCGGCCACCACTTCCTGCGAACCCGGCCGGCCGAAGCGGCTCGGGCCGTCCTCGGTGCCACCGCACCACTGGCCTCTTCCTGAGCCCCCACCGCCCCCACCGGGGCAAGCGAAAGGAAACCGAGATGTCGTCCTCACCCCTGGCACCACCGCTCGACGTGGAGCTGGCGCCGGACAGCCCTCCGCTCCTGCGCGTCAACACCCCCGCCGACCCGTCGAGCTGGGCGGCCGAGTACCGCGACGCGCTGCGCGCGCAGGTCACCGAACACGGTGCGCTGCTGGTCCGCGGCCTGGGTCCGCGCACGCCTGACCAGGTCGGCGCCGTCTTCACGGGCCTGGCCGGCGGCCTGATGACCGAGCGGGAGGCATTTGCTCCCCGGGAGACGTACAGCCCGGGGCTGTACTCCTCCTCGACCTGGCCGGCCAACCAGCCGATGTGCATGCACCACGAACTGAGCTACTCGCTGGAGGTCCCCGGCCTGATGCTGTTCGCGTGCCTGATCCCGGCCGGTGAGGGCGGGGCGACCGCGGTGGCCGACGCCGAACAGGTCCTGCGGGCGCTGCCCGAGGAACTCAGCGAGCGTTTCGAACGCGAGGGCTGGCTGCTCACCCGCAGCTACAACGACGAGATCGGGGCGTCCCTCGCGGAGTCCTTCGGCACCGACGACCGCGCCGCCGTCGAACGCTACTGCCGCGCCCATGCCATCGACTTCACCTGGCAGCCGGACGGCTCCCTGCACACCCGGCAGCTGCGCAGCGCCGTGGTGCGCCACCCGGTCACCGGACGGCGCTGCTGGTTCAACCAGATCGCCTTCCTCAACGAATGGACGCTCGCGCCCGAGGTGCGCGAGTACCTGGTGGAGGAGTACGGCGCCGACGGGCTGCCGTTCAACACCCGGTACGGCGACGGCTCCGCCATCGGCGAGGACGTCGTGCAACAGCTCAACAGCACCTACGAGAAGCTGACCCGGCGCGAGCCCTGGCAGGCCGGCGACGTGCTGCTCGTGGACAACATACGCACCGCGCACAGCAGGGAGCCGTACACCGGAGAACGCCAGGTGCTGGTCGCCATGGCCGAGCCCCGGCGGCTGACCGACTGCGTCCCGACCCCGGAAGCGAGCAGGCGATGACGAACCTCCTGTCCCCCGACGCGCGGCGGGCCACCGCCGGGGCGGCGCACGTTCCGGGCTTCGCGGTGATCTCCGGAGCCGAGGTGCAGCAGGCCCTCGCCGGGCGCGAGAAGGAGATCGTGGAACTGGTCGAGCAGACCTACCGGCTGCACGGCGCCGGGGACACGGTCAACCCGCCGTCGTACTTCCTGCGTTTCCCGGACCGGCCCTCCTCGCGCATCATCGCGCTGCCGGCCTCGGTCGGCGGACCGGGCCAGGTGGACGGCCTGAAGTGGATCTCCAGCTTCCCGGAGAACGTGGCGTCGGGGCTGCCCCGGGCCTCCGCGGTCCTCATCCTCAACGACCACGACACCGGGTACCCGTTCGCCTGCCTGGAAAGCTCCATCATCAGTGCGACCAGGACCGCGGCGTCGGCCGCGCTGGCGGCCGACCGGCTCAGCCGGGGCCGGTCCCGGCCCACCCGCATCGGGTTCTTCGGCACCGGACTGATCGCCCGCTACATCCACACCTTCCTCGCGGGCACCGGCTGGACCTTCGAGTCGGTGGGCGTGCACGATCTGTCCACCGACAGCGCCGCCGGGTTCTGCGGCTACCTGAAGCAGTCCGGCGCCACCGGGGAGATCACCGTCCACGAGCGTCCCGAGGAGCTGATCCGCTCCAGCGACCTGGTGGTCTTCGCCACCGTGGCCGGCACCCCGCACATCACCGACCAGGGCCTGTTCGCACACCACCCGCTGGTCCTGCACGTGTCGCTGCGCGACCTCGCCCCCGAGGTCCTGCTCGGCGCGGCGAACTTCGTCGACGACGTCGACCACTGCCTGAAGGCCGACACGTCCCCGCACCTGGCCGAACAGCTCACCGGAAACCGCGACTTCCTGAACGGCACCCTCGACGACGTCATGTGCAAGCGGGTCCTCCCGCCGGCCGACCGCACGGTGATCTTCTCGCCGTTCGGCCTGGGCGTCCTCGACCTCGCCGTCGGCAAGTTCGTCTACGACCAGGCAACCAAGGCGGGTCACCTCCGCCTCATCGACGACTTCTTCCACGACCTGCGCCGGTACGGCTGACGCCCTTCCCCTCAGCCCTGGCACCAGGAGGTCAACCGTGCCCGTCATATCCGCTCCCCACGCCTTCAACGAAGGCCAGCTCTACGTCGATCTGCAGCCGACCCTCGGGCGTTCCCTCTACCTGAAGTGTGAGGGCTTCAACTTCGCGGGCTCGATCAAGTTGAAGGCCGCGGTGGAGATGGTGGAGGCCGCCGAGCGTGACGGCATCCTGATGCAGGACTCAACGCTGGTCGAGTCCTCGTCGGGAAACCTCGGCGTGGCCCTCAGCATCATCGCCGCCAGCAAGGGTTACCGGTTCCTGTGCGTGACGGACTCCCGATGCAACCTCTCCACCCGGCTCCTGATGGAGGCGCTGGGCAGCGAGGTGCACGTCATCGCGGACACCGACGCCAACGGCGGTTTCCTCGGCGCGCGGATCGACTACGTCCGTGCGCTGTGCGCCTCCGACGACCGCTACGTGTGGCTCAGCCAGTACACCAACCCGGGCAACTGGCGGGCGCACTACCACCGTACGGCGCCGGAGATCGCCTGTCAGTTCCCACGGCTCGACGTGCTGTTCGTCGGCGCGGGCACCACCGGAACCCTGATGGGCTGCGCCCGTTACTTCCGGCACTGGCACCGGCCCGTGCGGATCGTCGCCGTGGACAGCGCGGGCTCGGTGGCCTTCGGCGGCAAGCCCGGCCGCCGGATGATCCCCGGCCTGGGCATGAGCATGCGCCCGCCGCTGCTCGACGAGTCCCTGGTGGACGAGGTCATCTGGGTCGAGGAGGCGGACACCATCCGCACCTGCCACCAACTGGCCCGACGGGGCTTCCTGTTCGGCGGCTCCACCGGCACGGTGGTCAGCGGCGCGTCGGACTGGCTGGACGAGCACGGGACGCCCGGCCTCACCGCGGTCGCCATCGCCCCGGACCTCGGCGAGCGCTACCTGGACACCATCTACCAGACCAACTGGCTCCAGGACCTCTACGGAGACCAGATCCTCGATCCCGAGCAGGTGGCCGCGGGTCCGCAGCGGCCCAAGCCGCTGCCGCCCACCTCGGAGCGCCGGCAGCGGCCCTGACGGGTGCCGGACCGATACCGCGCCGGACCCCGGCCCGGCAACGCGGCCGGTCCTTCCTGTCCGACACATGTGTGGCGCGCACCGGCCCCGGTGCGCGCCACACGTCGTCGCGGTGTCCGAACGGCGCGGAACCCCCGCTCGACGGAGTTCCTACTTGATGCGGACCACCTGCGGGTCGTGGTCGCTGGTCTGGTCGGCGAACTCGGCGTTGATGTGGACGACCTCGTAGTCCGGCCGCTTGACGGCCGGCGAGACCAGGATGTGGTCCAGGGTCTGCGAGTTGCCGTCGTATACGTAGCTGTACCGCTCGTCGGCGGGCAGCGTGTTGATGAGGTCCGTGAGGACCCCGCCGGAGGTCAGCGTCGCCAGCGGCTTGGAGAACTGGTAGTCGTTCAGGTCGCCCAGCACGACGACCTTGGCCTTGCTGTCCTTGGCGAGGATGCTGCGGACGAAGGTGTTGACCTCCTGGGCCTGGGCGGTGCGCTGGGTCTCGGAGCCGAGGACCGGCGGCTGGACGGCGCCGTGCACCGGCTGGTCGCCGCCCTTGGAGTTGAAGTGGTTGCCGACCACGAAGACCTGCTCACCGCGGAAGACGAACTCGCCGACCAGCGGCTTGCGGCTGCTCTTCCAGGCGCTGGAGGCGGGGTCGATCCGGCCCGGCGACGCGGAGAGCTTCACGCCCTTCTTGCCGTCGCTGACGGCCTGGACACCGGTGGTGGAGTCGCCGCCCGGCCGGTCTACGAAGCTGACGCGCGCCGGGTTGAACAGGAAGACGTTGCGGATGTTGCCGCCCGGCTCACCGCCGTCCTGGTCGTTGACCGGGTCGATGGAGCGCCAGGCGTACGTCGGGCCGCCGGCCTTCTCGATGGCCGCGATGAACTGGGCCATCGTCTTGCCGGCCGAGACCGTGCCGTCGTCCTTGGCGCCGTTGTCGTCCTGGATCTCCTCCAGGCTCACGATGTCCGGGGCGGCCAGGTTCTTGACGACGCCGTCGGCGAGCCGGTCGAACTTGCTCTGCGGGTCCGTCGGGTCGAGGTTCTCCACGTTGTACGTGGCGACCGACAGCTCGTTCGACTTGCCCTTCTTCGCCACGTCCGGCTTGATGCCGCCGCTCTTGACGGTGCCGACCTGCGTCGCCTGGATGCTGTAGCCGCCGTAGGTGCCGTAGTCCACGGGGCCCGCGGTCGTGCCGGTCAGCGTGTCGCCGACGTCGGCGTGCAGCGGGTCGCCGGTGAGCGGGGCGACCAGCAGGCGGCCCGAGTTGGGCTCGTCGTAGCCCTGGTAGATGGTGCCGCCGCGCGGAGTCGGGTTCTCCTTGGGCTTCGTGGTGATCCACGTCTCGTTGTACGCGTTGGAGGCGCCGACCACGCGGGAGTCGCCGATCTGCACCAGCATGCCCTCACGGGACTCCAGCCAGTCCAGCGCGTACTTGGCGGGCGCGAGCTGCTCCGGCTCGATGGTGCCGCCGGGGACCTCGGGCGCGTAGGTCTCGGGGATGGTGCCCGCGTCGACGACCTCCGCCGCCGGCAGCTTGTTGCCGGCGGAGAGCACGACCGCGCTCGGGCCGGTCAGTTCGGTCACGGACTGGGCGCCGCTGCTCTGGCCGCCGGGGTAGTACTCGCTCACCTTGCCGGACACCAGCACCGAGTCGCCGACCTTGACGAGCGGGGTGGCGGAGCCGGTGAAGACGAAGATGCCCTCGCTGGTGGCGGGGTTCTGGTCCGGCTCGGGGTCCTGGATCCAGTAGCCCTTCGAACCGGTGGAGCGCACGCCGGTCACCACGCCGGGCACGTTGGTGACGGACTTGCCGTTCTGCGGGGAGATCCGGGTGGTGCCCTGGATGTCGTGGATGCGCAGGCCACCCGGGGTGGTGTCGGTGGGCGACGGGGTGGGCGTCGGGTCGCCGCTGCCGCCGTCACCGGCGGAGTTGCGGGGGCTCGGCGTCCCGCCGGTGAAGTCCACCGAGTTGTCGTCCGTGTCGGTGAGCGCGGCACCGCGCGCCACGGAGGTGGTGTTGCCCGCGCCGGTGGCGGGGCTGCCCTCGCGGACCACCGCGGTGCCGAAGCCGGCCAGGTCCTTCACGGTGGTGTCGGCCGCGCAGTCGGCGGCGGTCAGGCAGGTGAGCGCGGTGGTCGAGTGGACCAGCGCGACCGTGCCGCTCGTCGCCGACATGGCGATGGTGCCAGTGGCGTCCGGGGTGGGCAGGGCGGTGTCGCCCGCCGTTCCCTTCGCCTCCTGGACCAGGTAGCTGCCGCCCGCGGGGACGGCCCCCGTCAGGGGGGTGACCTGCCATTTGGTGCTTGAGGTGGGCGAGCCGCTCAGATACTGCACGGACCAGCCGCTCAGGTCGAACGGCGCGGAACCGGCGTTGCCCAGCTCGATGAAGTCGTTGGTGAGGGAGGCACCGGAGTTGCCGCCGCCGCCGTAGACCTCGGAGATGACGGCGTCCGGCGACGGCGCCGCCTGGGCGGTGAGGGGGAGGGCGAGCAGCGATCCGGCGATGCCGAGAGGAAGGGCGATGAGGCCGGCCTTGGCGCCTCTGCCGCGCAGGCTCAACGGTATGTGTGCAGACACGTGGGCTCTTTCGTGCAGGAATCGGAAAGGTCGCGACTGAACCGTGGGAGGTGGCAGACGGGTTGTGAACCGGCAGAAAAGATACGCGCGTAGATAGGGCGTAACAAGACACTGTCGGGCTCAAGTACCAAGCGTTTCCTGAACCGTTCGCCGGAAGTAACCTCGGTGCCCTCTTCTTTGCCTCCAGGACCCGTTCGTGCCGGAACGGGGCGTTCGGACCGCGGACGGACGGGGTGCGCCGCGGGGTGTCGGAGGACGGACGGGGCGGGCCGGGGCGTCAGGTGGCGTGGACCGGAGCCGGAGCGGTTGCCCGCGCGACCGGTCCGCCCGCCGCGGGACCGGTCTCGGCGGTCCGCCACTGGCGGTCGCGGACGGTCCATGGCCCCCACCGCCGGCCGTCCATGATCCCCGATCGTCCGGCCCTCGGCCTCGGGCCTCGAAGACCTGGCCGACAACACACGTGCCGACCACCGGCAAGGTGCGCACCGCCGGCCGGCGGTCCGGGGTGCGGGCCGCCTCCGGCCTGCCGGCCGGAGGCGGCGGGCGGCTGCCCGACAGGACCGTCGCCCGCGTCCGTGAGCGCCGTCGGTCCTCGCGTGCCGGTGGGCTCGGGTCCCGGGGCTCCGCGGGCCGGCACCGGCCCGGCCCGGCCCGCGGGCCGGTATCCGGGATCCGGGACGATCGGCGGCCCGGATCCCCGGGGCCGTGCGGACGACGGGCGGTCGGTCGCGGGCGGCCCGGACGACGGGCGCTCACCGACGCCGGGCGGTGGAGCGGAGCCCTCCTCCTGCCGCCCCGGCCCTCGGAGGTGCCTTGGGCCCGCCACGGCGACGCACCTGTGCGTGCGCTTCTCCGCCCCGCGCGGCAGCCGCCCCGTTCCCGCCCTGACCAGGTGAAACGGCCCCGGGCGTGCCCGCCGGACGCCGCGCCCGGTGACCGGCGCCGCAGACGTATTCGGAAAGGCGAGGCATTGTAGAGGTGTGATCGTGCTCGCCGTCGCCTGTGCCGTAGTGGGGGCCGCCAGCAACGCCGTGGGAACGGCGTTCCAGCGCAAGGCCGCCTCCGCGGTGTCGCGGGGCGGCGGGCTCGGCCTGATGATCGCTCTCGTACGCCGCCCCGCCTGGTCGATCGGCATCGCCGGTGTCGCGGGTGCCGCGATCTTCCAGGCCCTGGCCCTGATCAACGGGCCCATGGCCCTGGTCCAGCCGCTGTTCATCCTGGAACTGCCGTTCGCCCTGCTCGTCGCGGCCCGGCTGATGCACCGCCGGCTGTCCGCCGCGGGGTGGTGGGCCGTGTCCGGCATGGTCGGCGGGCTCGCCCTCGTCCTGGCCGCCGCGGCGCCCTCGGGCGCACGCGACCAGGCGTCCATGGTGCGCTGGCTGCCCGTGCTGGCCCTGACCCTGGGCGCCATTACCGCCGCCGTCGTGCTCGCCCGGTCGACGCGTTCCTCCCTGTGCCGCGCGGCGACGCTCGCCCTGGCCGCCGCGATCGGCAACGCCCTGACCGCCGCCCTGATGAAATCGGCCACCGGGGTGCTGGCCCACGCCGGGTTCCCCGCCTTCCTGCGGACCTGGCAGACCTACGGCTTCGCGCTGGCCGGTATCGGCGCGCTGCTGCTGCTGGAGAACTCCCTCCAGGCGGGCGCACTGATCGCCTCGCAGCCCGCGCTCACCATCGGCGACGCGTCCATGAGCCTGTTCCTCGGAGTGGCGCTGTTCGGCGAGGACGTCCGTACCGGCTGGTGGCTGCTGCCGGAGCTGGCGGGGGCCCTGCTGATCCTGTGGGGCGTGCTGAGGCTCACCCGGGTCGTGCCCCACCTCATCGACCCCAACCAGTGAGAGCCGCACGGGCGGAGCCATGGCCCGGCGCCGTCCCCGGGCGTGGTCAGCGGGTGCCGGTGCGGCGCTGCGCGGGAGGCAGCAGCAGCACCTCCAGCGCCCGCGCGCAGGCACGGGCCTGATCGAGGAACCACTCCGTGGTCTCGGCGGTGATCAGGTCCGGCGTGCCGCGGACCGCGAGGGCGAAGCGTGCCGCGTCCGTGCGGTCCAGGACCGGCACGGCCAGGGTGCGGACGCCCTGGGCGGACTCGCCGTCGTTGACCGCGTGCTCCCGGTCGCGCACCCGTGCCAGCTCCGCCGTCAGGAGGTCGGGCCGGACGATGGTGCGGTCGGTGAACGCGCGCAGCGGCGGCAGTGACTCGGCGCCGCCCTCGCCGGGCCGCGGCCAGGCCAGCAGTACTTTGCCGAGCGCCGTCGAATGCAGCGGCCGGCGCAGTCCCACCTTCGGGGTGACCGACCCGCCCGCCACGATGACCGCGTACGGTCCGCTGCGCAGCGCCAGGTCCGCGGTCGCCCCGGTGCGCTGGGCCAGGTCGGCCAGCTCGGGCGAGGCCAGATGGAGCCCGCGCTGGTGGTACGACAGCCGGCCCAGTTCGGTGACGGCGGGCCCCAGCCGGTAGCGCGCGGTGCGCGGGTCCTGCTCCAGGAAACCGGCGCCCAGCAGCGTGCGGGCCAGCCGGTGGGCCGTGGACGTCGACAGACGCAGCCGCCGGGCGATCTCGGAGGCGCTCAGGTCGGGGGCGTTGTCGTGGAAGCAGTGCAGGATGTCCAGCGCGCGTCGCACCGCCTGCGCGCCCGCGACGGGGGTCTGGGTCACCGCACGTCCTCTCCCGGGCGCCAGGGGCGCCCGACAGCTCCGACCCTGCCACATCGCGGCAACCTCAAAGCACGGCCATGACCTGCTGAAACAGTCTGTTCATGCTCGTTCCCACATGGTGGCAAGCGGCTTGCCCGGTGGCTTTCGGCCGTGTCAGGCTGCGGGCACCGCGCCGGTCAGGTCCGGCGGACGACCTCGAAGGGAGCCGAGCGATGCACGCCACCACCGCTCCGCCCGCCTTCACCACGCGCCGCCACATCGACCTGGAGCGCGTCTCCAGCGCGGTCTGTCGCTGACCAGCCGCACCACCGCCCCGGGCTACGCGGAACCCGCCGCGAGAGCGGGGACCTGCCACCGCGCCCGCCCCGCCCGGTCCGCCTGCGCCTGATCCGTCCGTCCGCGGCCGTCCCGCCCGGTCCCCGTCCGCGCGACCGGCCCGTCCGCCGCCCCCGTGCCCGGCCGACCCGGCCGGGCGTCCCGCCCGCGGTCCCCGGACCGCGCGCCCGCCGCCTCCGCGCCCCCTACGGGGCGCCCGCCCGATCCAGGGAAGAGTCCATGACGCACCCAGCCCTGCCCGAAACCCTGTGGTTCACCCGCTGTCCCGTGCCCACCGCGACCGGCATCGCCGCCGACCGGGAGTGGCTGTCGCGGGAGTTCGCCCCGGACGGCATCACCGTCCGCTCCTTGCAGGAGAGCGCCGCCGACGTGGACGCCGCGGCCCGGCGCACCCACTACACGCACGAACTGCCCGCGCTCTTCCGCGAGGGCGGCAACGTCCCCGCCCTGTGGGCGCGGTCCCGCGGAGAGCCGACCCGGCTGATCGGCCTCACCTGGATCGAGGAGCGGCAGACGGTGCTCGTCGCGCCGGGCTCCGGCATCCGGGGCGCCGCGGCGCTGCGCGGACGGCGCCTGGCCCTGCCCCGGCACTCCCTCCCCATCGACTTCTGGCGCGCCATGGCCCTGCGCGGCTTCGAGGGGGCGCTCGCCTCCGCCGGATACGGCCTGGCCGACGCGGTGCCGACCGACGTACCCGCCGACGGACACCGCGGACAGTGGGCCGCGGAACTGGCCGCGCTCGTCCGCGGCGACGTCGACGCGGTCTACGTCAAGGGAGCCGTCGCCGTCGAGGCGGCCCGGCGGGCCGGGGCGGAGGTCGCCGTCGAACTCGACGAACTGCCCGACCGCACGCACCGGGTGAACAACGGGACACCGCGCCCCATCACCGTCCACCAGAGCCTCCTGGACGATCACCCCGACCTCGTCGACCGGTTCCTCACGGTCCTGCTGCGGGCCGCCGACTGGGCCGCCGGGCAGCCCGCGGAGGTCGCCCGCATCCTCGGCGCCGAGACCGGCGCGGGCGCGGACGGAGTGCACGGCGCCTACCGGCCCGGCACCCACCGCACCCTGCATCCGGATCTGTCGGACGACCGGCTCGCGCTCCTCGCCCGGCAGGAGGCGGCCCTGGGCGCCCACGGCTTCCTGCCCGCACTCGTCGACGTACGGGCCTGGGCCGACCCCGAACCGCTGCGCCGTGCCCGGCTGCGCCTCGCCGAGGCATCGCCGACCCCCTCCGCCCCCGCCTCCACCGACACGTAGGACCCGCCATGCGCTTCGCCCGTACCGTTCCCGCCGCCCTGGCCGCCGTCACCGCGCTCACCCTCCTCACCGGCTGCGGCACCTCGCAGGCCGGCACCACCGACGGCGCCGACACGTCCGTCACCGTCCGCATCCCCGATCCCGGCAACTCCGGGGTGCTCGCCCTGGGCAAGAAGGACGGCTCGCTCGCCAAGGCGCTGGCCAAGGTCGGCGCCAAGGTCGCCTGGACCGGCAGCGCGGGCCCCTTCGCGCCCGCCGCGCAGGCCATGAACGCCGGCAAACTGGACATCGCCATCGGTTCCATCACCTCCGGCATCACCTCCCTGCAGCAGAACCCCGGATTCAAGTTCTTCACCGCCACCGCCCCCGACCCGGTGGGCGAGGGCATCCTCGTCAAGAACGGCTCCGGCATCGACCGCGTGCAGGACCTCGTCGGCAAGAAGGTCGCCGTCAACCAGGGCGGCACCGGCGAGTACCTGCTGCTGAAGGCACTCGACCAGGCGGGCGTACCGGCGGACCGGGTCGAGCGCGTCTACCTCCGGGCCGACCAGACCGCGGCCGTCTTCAACGCGGGCCAGGTGGACGCCTGGGCGTCGTGGGCCACGTACTCCGTCGCCGAGGTCGGCGGCGGCAAGACGCACTTCCTCACCGACGGGCAGCGGATCGGCTCCGACAACTACAGCCTCACCGCCGTCCGCACGGGATTCGCCGATCAGCACCCCGACGTCGTCAAGGCCCTCTACACCTACCTCCACGACGGCAGCGTCAAGGAGAAGCAGGACCCGGCGGCGTACCTGAACGTCACCACCGACGCGGGCCCCCAGGCGCTCACCGGTGCGGCGAAGCAGGTCCAGATCGACTACACCGGCAAGGGCGGCACCGTCGAGCCCGTCACCGACGCGGACGTCAGGCGCTTCCAGGAGGTCGCGCGTTTCTACGCCGACCAGAAGGTCACCCCGACCGAGGTCGATGTCACCCCGTACGTGATCGACGTGACGAAGCTGTCATGACGGCCGCCGACGACACGCTCACTTCCCGGGCTGCCGCGCGGCCGGCGGGCGGGGGCCTGGTGACGCCGCGGGCCGTCGTCCGCCGCCCCCGCCCGCGCGCCCTCACCCTGACGGTCCGGGCGCTCGGACCGGTGGCCCTGCTCCTGCTGTGGTGGATCGCCTCCGCCACCGGGGTGCTCACCCCGGATGTGCTGGCCTCGCCCGCCGACGTGCTGCGCGCCGTCGGCGAGCTGTGGGGCAACGGCCAGTTGCCCGACGCGCTCACCACCTCGCTCACCCGCGCCGGCGCCGGCCTGCTCATCGGGATCACCGCCGGCTTGATCCTGGGTGTCGTGACCGGGTTCACCCGGCTGGGCGACGAACTCCTGGACTCCTCGCTCCAGACGCTGCGCGCCGTCCCGTTCCTCTCCCTCGTTCCGCTGTTCATGGTCTGGTTCGGGATCACCGAGATCGCGAAGATCGTACTGATCGCCGTCGCCACCACCTTCCCCATGTACGTCTCCACCTCCAGCGGGGTGCGGGCCACCGACCCCAGGCTGTTGGAGGCGATGCGCAGCTTCGGGATGGGCCGCTTCGCGATCGTGCGGGAGGTCGTCCTGCCCGGCGCGCTGCCCTCGCTGCTCGCCGGGCTCAGGCTGTCCATGACCCTCAGCGTGATCGCCCTGATCGCCGCGGAGGAGATCAACTCGACGGCCGGCATCGGCTACCTGATGGCACAGGCGCAGAGCTACGCCCGGACCGACGTCCTCGCGGTCTGCATCCTCGTCTACGGCCTGTTCGGCCTGTTCGCCGACGCCCTGGTGCGGCTGCTGGAGCGCCTGCTGATGCCGTGGAAGGGGGCACGCCGATGACCACCGCCGTCGAGGTCAGGGACCTGCGCCGGGTGTTCGGGGAGCGAGCCGTGCTCGACGGGCTCGATCTGACCGTCCGGCGGGGGGAGTTCGTGGCCCTGCTGGGCGCGAGCGGCAGCGGCAAGACCACCCTGCTGCGCATCCTCGGCGGCCTGGACGGCACCGACGCGGGCGAGGTCCTGGTGCCGCGGGCGCGCACCATCGTCTTCCAGGAGCCGCGGCTCGTCCCGTCCAAGCGGGTCCTGGCCAACGTGACCGTGGCCCTGCCGCGCACCGAGACCGGACGCGGCCGCCGCGCGCTCGCCGAGGTCGGCCTGGCCGGGCACGCCCGGGCCTGGCCCGCCACCCTCTCCGGCGGCGAGGCGCAGCGCGTCGCCCTCGCCCGCGCCCTGGTGCGGGAACCGGAACTGCTGCTGCTCGACGAGCCGTTCGCCGCGCTCGACGCACTGACCCGGCTGCGCATGCAGGACCTGGTCGGCGAGCTGTGCCGCGCCCACCGCCCGGCCGTCCTGCTCGTCACCCACGACGTGGACGAGGCCGTACGGCTCGCCGACCGCGTCTGCGTCCTGCGCGCGGGGCGGCTCGTCACGGACGAGCCCGTCACCGCCGCCCGGCCCCGCGACCTCGGCGACCCGGCCTGCCTCGCCCTGCGTCGCCGCCTGCTGACCGACCTCGGCGTCCAGCCGACCGGGACTGCCGTCAACTCCACTGCCACAGGAGCGATCTGAATGTCCATCACCATCGGTGTCCACAACAGCAACCCCACCCTCTACTACCTGTCCCGCCTCGACCACGCCGCCGAGGAACTCGCCGCGGTGGGCGAGAGCGTCGCCTTCCACGCCTACACCGACGGCGTGCGCACCGGGCAACTCCTCACCGAGGGACTGATCGACTTCGGCGGCACGGGATCCACCCCGCCGGTCACCGCGCAGGCAGCCGGGCACGACATCGTCTACGCCGCCGTGTCCGCCCCACGCCCGGACCACGGCGCCCTGCTGGTGGCCGCGGACAGCCCCGCGCGCACCGTCGCCGACCTCAAGGGCACCACCGTGCACCTGGCGATCGGGTCCTGGCAGACCCACCTGGTCGCCAAGGCTCTGGACGACGCGGGACTGTCGTACGCCACCGACATCACCGCCGAGCGGGGCGGCCCGGACAGCGAGCGGCTGCTGCGGTCCGGCGCGCTCGGCGCCTGGGTCGCCCAGGGACCGCAGCTGGCCGCCGCGCTGCGCACCGGCGGTGTCCGGGTCCTGGTGCGCACCGGTGACGTCATCACCGACCGGTCGGTGTTCTTCACCCGCCGGGAGGTGGCCGAGCGGCGGCCCGAGGTCGTCGCCGCCCTGCTGCGGGCGCTGCGCCGCGCGGACGCCTGGGCCGCCGCCCACCCACGCGAGGCCGCCGCCATCGCCGCCGACCACCAGGGCGGCGGCGTCGACGACTGGGAGACCGCGCTGCGCGCCCTGCCCTGGCACATCGAGGACGTGAGCGAGGACTTCCTCGCCGAGCAGCAGCAGGCGGCCGACGTCTTCGTCCGCACCGGATTCATCGAACGCCCCGTGACGGTCGCCGACGCCGTTGCGCGGCGCGCCTGACAGGGAGGAGCCGGCCATGGCATCCGAAATCCTCTGGTACATCATTCCGCGCGAGGGCGCCTACCCCTGGGAGCCCGCCGGGCGCCGCCCGGTCGACCTGGGCTACCTCCAGCAGCTCGCGGGCACCGTCGAACGCCTCGGCTTCAGCGGCGCGCTGCTCGCCACCGACCTGTACGACGTGTGGCCGCTCGGCAGCGCGCTGGCCGCCGCCACCAGCACCCGCTTCCAGCCGCTGCTCGCCGTCCACCCCGGTCTGATCTCGCCGACCCTGCTGGCCAAGATGGCGCTCACCTTCGACACCCTCTTCGGCGGCCGGCTGCGCTTCAACGTCGTCAACGGCTCGACGCGGACGCTGCGCGAGTACGGCCTCACCGTCGACCACGACGAGCGCTACGCGCTGAGCGCCGAGTACTGGTCGATCGTGAAACGGCTCACCGCCGGTGAGGTCTTCGACCACCAGGGACGCTTCTACGACCTCAAGGACGCGGGCGCCTCCTTCGGCGATCTGCGGCCGGTGCAGTCGCCGCACGTCCCGCTGTGGTTCGGCGGTTCGTCGGAGCCGGGCATCGAGATGGCGGCCGAGCACGTGGACGTCTATCTGACCTGGGGCGAGCCGCCGCACCTGCTCAAGGAGAAGCTGGACCGGGTCCGGGAGCGGGCGGCGGCGTACGGGCGGACGCTGCGCATCGGACTGCGGCTGCACCTGATCGTCCGGGACACCGAGGACGAGGCATGGGCCGCGGCCGACCGGCTGCTCGACGTCACCAGCGAGGCGACCTACGCCCGGCAGCTCGGCGGCCGGGCCGGGGAGGACGGCGTCGGCTGGCAGCGCCAGTTCCGCCAGCACGGGGGCCGGGTGCCCGCCCGGGCCCGGGAACTGGAGACGCATCCGAACCTCTGGCCGGGCATGAGCCTGTTCCGGCCGGGCCCCGGCACCGCCGTGGTCGGCTCGGCCGCCCAGGTCGTGGAGCGGCTGAAGGAGTACGAGGACCTGGGCGTCGACACCTTCATCCTGTCGGGCAACCCGCTGCTGGAGGAGGCCCACCGGGTCGCGGAGACGGTGCTGCCCGCGCTGCGGGCGCGCGGGTAGCGGACCGCCGCCGTGGACGGGTGAGCCGATCCCCGGCCTGGACGGGCGGGGGGACGGTTGGCCGGGGCCGGTGGGAGGCTGCCGTCTCAACATGTGTCAGCGGCATTTGACATTAGATCCTCTTATGACAGATAAAGGGCATGCTTTGGCCACCCATTCGCGCAGCGTGACGTCCGCGGTGTGCGGCCGCCGTCCGTGCTACCCGAGTGAGTGCCACCGTGTCCCTTGCCACACCCGACCAGCCCGACACCGATGCCGTCGCGCGGTGGGACGCCTGGCGCGCCGAGCGTCGCCGGGCCCTCACCGCGCCGACCGGGAACCTCGCACTCGTCGAGACCCGCTGGCTCCCGTCCGGTGAGCACCCCGACGCGGAGCGGGCCCGGGCGGGCCGGCCGGACACCGTGACGGTGACCACACTCCAGCGGACCGACCTCGTCACCGGCGAGCCCGAGCACGGCCTGCGCTTCTGGGACGCCGACTCACCGGCCGTCCGCCACTTCGACCGGGTCGACGCCTTCCCGTACGACCCCGCCTGGGTGCTGCACGCCGTCTACACCCCCGTGCCCGGTGCCCGGCGGGTGCCCTTCGAGCACATCCGGGACAACGGCGGCACCCGTGACCTCGTCGTCCCCGGCGACATCACCCTCACCGTCGACGGCCGCGAGTACACCCTCAGCGCCTTCGACGACGACGGCACCCTGCTGCTCGTCTTCGGCGACCCCACCAACGGGGACACGACCTACGGCGCCGGCCGTTTCCTGTTCGTGCAGCGGACGGCGGACGACCACCGTGTCCTGCTCGACTTCAACCGCGCCTTCGTGCCGCCCTGCGGATTCTCCGATCAGTACAACTGTCCGATGCCGCCGCGGCAGAACCGCTTCCACCTGCCCGTCGAGGCCGGTGAGCAGCGCCCCGTCTTCCGCGACGGCTTCCCCGCACAGCACTGACCCGCAACCCGCCCGCATCGCAGTCCGAAGGCCCACACACCGTGAACATCAAGAAGACCTCCCTGTACGCCACCGCGACCGCGGCCGGTCTCGCCCTGACCCTGACCGCGTGCGGCGGCTCCGGCTCGGGCGGCAGCGCCTCCGGCGGCTCCTGGAACAAGAACGCCACCGTCAACATCGGCTCGCTCTACGAGCCGCAGAACCTCGACAACACCGCGGGCGGCGGCCAGGGCGTGACCGAGGCGCTCAACGGCAACGTCTACGAAGGGCTGTTCAAGCTCACCGACGACGGCAAGGTGGACAAGCTCCTCGCCCAGGACTACAAGGTCAGCCCCGACGGACTCACCTACACCTTCACCTTGCGCGACGGCGTGAAGTTCCACAGCGGCAAGCAGCTGACCAGCGACGACGTCAAGTACAGCCTGGAGAAGGTGATCGCGCCCACCTCCCAGTCCGCCCGCAAGAGCGACCTCGCGGTGATCAAGGACATCGCCACCCCCGACGCCCGTACCGTCAAGGTCACGCTGTCGCAGAAGTCGATCTCCTTCGTCTACAACCTCTCCTACGTCTGGATCATCGACTCCCAGGCGAAGAACCTGAAGACGACCGAGGACGGCACCGGCCCCTACACGCTGGACAAGTGGACCCGGGGCTCTGCGCTGAGCCTGAAGCGGTTCGCCGGCTACTGGGGCACTGCCGCCACCAACCAGGAAGCCGTCTTCCACTACTACAAGGACGCCACGGCCCTCAACAACGCGCTCCAGACCAATGCCGTCGACGTCGTCACCAGCGAGCAGTCGCCCGACTCCCTCGACCAGTTCAAGAACAACCAGAACTACAAGGTCAACGACGGGAACTCCACCACCAAGCTGCTGCTCGCCTTCAACGACAAGGCCAAGCCCTTCACCGACGTCAAGGTCCGCCAGGCCGTCACCGACGCCATCGACAAGAAGAAGCTCCTGGAGTCGATCTGGGGCGGCTACGGCAAGCTGATCGGCTCGATGGTGCCGCCGACCGACCCCTGGTACGAGGACCTGACCAAGGTCAACGCCTACGACCCGGCCCACGCCAGGCAACTGCTCGCCGAGGCCGGTTACGCCAAGGGCTTCTCCTTCACCCTCGACACCCCGAACTACGACCCGCACCCCACCGCCGCGACCTTCATCAAGTCGGAACTCGCCAAGGTCGGCATCACGGTCAAGATCAACATCATCACGCCGGACGAGTGGTACACGAAGGTCTACCAGAACCACGACTTCACGGCGACGCTCCAGGAACACGTCAACGACCGCGACCTCGTCTGGTACGGCAACCCCGACTTCTACTGGGGCTACGACAACAAGCAGGTCCAGCAGTGGGTGAAGCAGGCCGAGCAGGCCGACACCACCGCCCAGCAGACCCAGATCCTGAAGCAGGTCAACCGCAAGACCGCCGAGGACGCGGCCAGTGACTGGCTGTACCTGTACCCGCAGATCGTCGTGGCGAACAGCACGCTGTCCGGCTACCCGCTCAACGGCCTCAACTCCCAGTTCTACGCCTACGACATCAAGAAGAAGGGCTGATGGCGCGCTACCTGCTGCGCCGCCTGGTCTTCCTCGTGGTGTCCTTGGCCCTGGCGAGCGTCGTGCTGTTCGTGCTGCTGCGCCTGCTCCCCGGCGACCCGGCCAACGCGCTCACCTCGGTGGGCGCGAGCCCCGAGCAGATCGCCGCGGCCCGGCACGCCATCGGCTCCGACAAGCCGCTGCCCGAGCAGTTCACCCACTGGCTCGGGCAACTGGTGAGCGGTGACCTCGGCACCTCCTTCGTCAGCTCGCTCCCCGTCGGGCCCGAGGTCACCAGCCGGCTGAACGTCACCGTGCCGCTCACCCTCGCCGCCTTCGTCCTGGCCGTCCTGATCGCCGTACCCGCCGGGTTCGTCGCCGCCCACAAACGGCACACCTGGTACGGCGCGCTGCTCAGCGGTGTCTCCCAGCTCGGCATCGCCGTCCCGGTGTTCTGGCTCGGCATGATCTTCATCGCCGTGTTCGCGCTGAACGCGGGCTGGCTGCCGGCCGGCGGCTTCCCGCAGGACGGCTGGTCCGCCCCCGCGGACGCCGTCCGCTCACTGGTGCTGCCGGTCGTCACCATCGCCCTGGTGATGAGCGCGTCGCTGATCCGCTACGTGCGCTCCGCCACCCTCGACGTGCTGGGCAGCGACTACCTGCGCACCGCCCGCGCCCTCGGTGCCTCCTTCGCGGGTGCGATGTGGCGGCACGGACTGCGCAACGCCTCCGTGCCGGTGATCTCCGTCCTCGGCATCGAACTCGCCTCCACCCTGCTCGGCGCGGTCGTCGTGGAGTCCGTGTACGCCCTGCCCGGCCTCGGCTCGATGCTCGCCACCGGCATCTCCCAGCACGACTACCCGGTCATCCAGGGCGTGCTGTTCGTCTCCACCCTTGCCGTGCTGCTCATCGGTTTCGCGGCCGACCTGGTCCAGCGGATCATCGACCCCCGGCTGCGCGGACGACTGACGGGAGCCGCCCGATGACCGGGACCGACCTGCTCGAACCGGCACGGGCCGGCAAAGCGGCGCGGACCGGGCGGCAACGGCGCGGCTCCGCCACGCTCGTCGTCGGCTGCGTCCTGGCCGGCGCCATCGCCCTGCTCGCCGTCGTCTCCCTGTTCTGGCTGCCGTATCCGTCCGACGACACCTCCGGCGGGCGCCTGGCCCCTCCCGGCGCGGGACATCTGCTGGGCACCGACAAACTCGGCCGGGACCTGTTCACCCAGGTGATGACCGGCTCCCGGATCGCCGTCGAGGCGGGGCTCGGCTCGGTGCTGATCGCCGCCCTGATCGGCGTCACCCTCGGGGTGCTCGCCGCGTTCGCACAGGGCTGGCTCGACGACACGCTCTCCGCGTTCCTCGACATCCTGATCGCGTTCCCCACCCTGCTGCTCGCCATGCTCATCGTGGCCGCACGCTCGGCGACCCTCTCCTCCGCCGTCCTCGCGATCGGCCTGGCGCAGAGCGCCGTCGTCGCCCGGCTGGTGCGCATCCTCGTCAAACGGGTCCTCGCACAGGACTACATCGTTGCCGCCCGCACCTCCGGGACTTCCTGGCCGCGCACGGTGCTCGGCCACGTCCTGCCCAACATCTGGCCCACCCTCGTGGTCAACCTCGCCCTGCAGTTCGGCCTCGCCGTGCTCGCCGAGGCCGGGCTGTCGTACCTGGGCCTGGGCGCGCCGCCGCCCAACGCCTCGTGGGGACGCATGCTCCACGAGGCGCAGGCCACCTTCACCACCGCCCCGGCCGGCGCCCTGGCCCCCGGCATCCTGCTCGTCCTGCTGGTGATCGGGGTCAACCTCGTCGCCGACGGGCTGCGCGACACCCTCGACCCGGCGACCCGCCGGAGGCGCACATGACCCTCCTCGACGTCCGCGGCCTGACCGTCCGCACCGCCGACGGCCGGACCCTGGTCGACGACCTGTCCTTCCGCGTGGCGAGCGGTGAACGGCTGGGCCTCATCGGCGAATCCGGCTCAGGCAAGTCGCTCACCACACTCGCGGTGCTCGGTCTGCTGCCCGACGGCATGACCGCCACCGGCAGCGTGGAACTGGCCGGCACCCAGATCGTCGGCGCCCGCGAGAAACGGCTGACCGCCGTGCGCGGCCGGGACGCGGCCGTCGTCTTCCAGGAGCCGCTCACCGCCCTCGACCCGCTGATGCGGGTGGGCCGCCAGGTCGCCGGACCCCTGGGCCGGCGCACCGGCCTGAAGGGCGCCGCCCTGCGCGACGCGGTACGCGAGGCGCTGGCGCAGGTGCGGCTGCCCGAACCCGAACGCGTCGCCCGCGCCTTCCCGCACGAGATCTCCGGCGGACAGCGCCAGCGCGTCGCCCTGGCCATGGCCCTGGCCTGCGCGCCCAAGCTGCTGATCGCCGACGAACCGACCACCGCCCTGGACGTATCCGTGCAGGCGGAGATGCTGAACCTGATCGACGCCCTGGTCCGCGAGCGGGAGATGGCGGTCCTCTTCGTCAGCCATGACCTGGCCGTGGTGGCCCGGGTGACCGACCGGGCCCTGGTGCTGAAGGACGGCCGGGCCGTCGAGGACGGCACGGTGCACGACCTCGTCCGCAACCCGCGCGAGCAGTACACCAAGGACCTCGTGGCCAGCGCCCGCACACTGGAGTCCGCCCTGGACCTGAGGAGCCCGCGGTGACACCCGTACTGGAGCTGAAGGACGTGGCGCTGCGCCACCGGGGGAGCGCCGCCCACGCCGTGGAGGACGTCTCCCTCACCGTCGAGACCGGGCGGAGCCTCGCCCTCGTGGGCGAGTCCGGGGCGGGCAAGACGACGCTGCTGCGCCTGCTGCTCGGCCTGTCCCGGCCCACCGCCGGCGCCGTACACTTCGACGGCGCCGAGCTGTCCCCGCGTGACCGGGCCCAACTGCGCCGCTTCCGGCGCGGCGTGCAGTGCGTCTTCCAGGACCCCTACTCCTCCCTGGACCCGCGCCGGCGCGTCGCCGCGATCGTCGCCGAGCCGCTGCGCTCCCTGGGCATCGACACCCGGGCCGGCGCCGCCCCGAAGGTCGCCCGGGCCCTGGAGCGGGTGGGTCTGCCCGCCGACGCGGCCACCCGCTATCCGCACGAGTTCTCCGGCGGACAGCGCCAGCGGATCGCCATCGCGCGGGCCACGGTGTGCGAGCCACGGGTGCTGCTCGCCGACGAACCCGTCAGCGCGCTCGACGTCACCACCCGGGTCAAGGTCGTCGACCTGCTCGCCGAGCTGAAGCGGGAACAGGGGCTGACGCTCGTCATGGTCTCCCACGACCTGTCGGTCGTCGCCTCCCTGTGCGAACGCACCGCCGTGCTGGAACACGGCAGGATCGTCGAGCAGGGCGATACCGCCCAGGTGCTCGGCGACCCGGCCCACCCCTACACCCGCCGGCTGATCGAGAGCGTGCCGCGCCTGCCGGTCTGACCGGACGGCTCACTCGGCGCGGTCGCCGCCCCGCAGATGCAGCGAACGCAGCGCTGCCTCCAGGGCGAAGCGGTGGTCGGGGTCGGCGAGCCGGGCACCCAGCCGCGTGTCCAGGTTCCGCAGGCGGTAGCGCACCGTCTGGGCATGGACCCCCAGCATCTCGCCGACCTGCTCCGCGGGCGCCCGGGTGGAGATGTGCAGGCGCAGGGTCTCCATCAGCCGGCTGCGGCGGCTCGTCGGCAACTCGTCGAGCGGCGCCAGCTCCCGGGCCGCCAGCTGGGACACGAGCGGCGGGTCGGACAGCAGCCACAGCGTCACCAGATGGTCCTCGCAGCTCACCAGCGGGGCGTCGGCCACGACCCCCTCGTCGACGAGTTGCAGCACCCGGCGCGCCCAGCGGATGGAGTCGGCCGCCTGGGCGAGCGGCACGGTCAGGCCCGTGACGGCGTGCGTGCCGCCCAGCGCCGCGTCCAGCATCGCCAGCCGGTCCGTGGTCAGCGCCCCCGGAACGAGCAGATGGGGCTGCGGAATGTCCAGGTCCGCGAGGACGTCGCCGGCCAGCCCCGCCTCCAGATGGTCCGGTACGGGGGAGCGCAGCGCGACCAGCGTCACCTCGGCGGGCAGCGGCCAGGCGGCCGCCTCGCACAGCCCGGACACGGTCGCCTGGGGCAGCGGCGGCGCGGCGAGGATCAGGTGCAGCAACTGTCTTCGCACCGCCGAGACCTCGGACGAGGCCCGCGACTGCACCTCCGTGTAGCCCTCGCGGGAGAGCGCCTCCAACTCCTCGACGTAGGCGAACAGCGCGTCGGCGAAGGCGAGGATGACGGTGGGGGAGAGGTTGTACTGCCGTCCCACCGCCTTGGCGCGGCGCAGGGCGATGCGGGCGCCCAGTCGGTAGGCCCCCTGAAGGGTGTCCAGCTCCCGGCCCTCGTACGCCTCCACCCGCCCGAACTTGCGTAACAGCTCGTCACGCAGCGCCGAGTTCTTGCCCGGTTCGGCCACGCGGTCCACGAACGCGGACAGGGCCTGCTCGACGCCCTGCCGGATGGCGTCGGCGTTCGGGCCGTTGAGCAGGCGCCCGTAGACCGGGTAGGCGCGGGTGACCTCGATGCGTATCTCCTTCATGAGGCCGGGCAACTCCGGTCGCATGAAGGCCGCGAACTCCCTGGGAAGGGGCTCGAGCGGTTCTCCGACCTGCGGCGACCGTACGGTTGAAGGCATGGCTGGTCGTCCCTTGCTCTCCGACGCGCCCGGTGGGGGGAGACCGGCCCGGGTGCCCTCTCCGGGTGGAGGGGGACACCCGGCCGGCCATCAGGTGCATACCTGTCTGGGCTGCTGAAGCTAAATCATGTTTCATGCTTCGTACACAAGTCGTGCACGGTTTGCCGCAGCGAGACGGGATCGGACTGCCGGGACGGCTGATAATCGACTTTCCGGGCCGGTTACTTGACGGCGGACTTCCAGTTGCGTGACAGGACCTGACCGGCGTCGGGAGCGGCGGTGCCGGGTGCGGTCAGACCGGCGAGATAGGTCTGCGCGTCGTTGAGCGTCAGGCTGTTGTTCCCGGCGGGCGAGGGCAGCCCGGTCTTGAGGTTGACCGCCGCGTTGATCAGGCCGACGTTCAGGCCGCACCCGCTGGCCCCGGGCACCGCGAAACTGCTGTCGTTCTGGGCGGCGCCGGTGAGGGCGACCCGGCTCATCTCGCCGCCGTCCGCGACCGTGCCGTCGCCGTTGAAGAACGAGAGCCCGAACTCGGGGGAGGTGACGTTCTGCGGCTTCAGCACGATCGGGCTGGACTTCGTACCGATGTAGCAGTTGGAGCCGAGGAACGGGTTCTCCAGATGGATGCGGACCGGCAGGGCGACGATCGGCTTGCCGGTGACGATGCCCGCGGTCTGGTCGAAGTCGTGGGGCGCGGCGACGGACTCCACGGTCGCCGTGATCTTGTTGAGGGTGCTGTCGGTGAGCTGCTTGCAGATGTCGGTGATCACGGGGATGTTGCTCGGACACATCAGACCGAGCAGTCCGCCGGGCACGGTCGCGGAGTCGGCGATGATCGCCCCGTCGGCCGGTGCCGCAACGGAACTGGTGCCGTCGGAGTTCTGCACGATCCCCATCTGGAGATTGGTCCGGCCCGTCACCACGGTGGTGTTGCCCAGCTTGATGGAACCGCTCGGCGCCGTCGAGACCACGCACTGCGGTGTCTGGGCCAGGCCGTCCGCGGCGAGCATCGCCGGCGCGTCCACCGGGCAGCGGGTGAACGGCGCCCACTCGCCGTTGAGCTGGGCGGTCGCGGCGGTCGCCGTGCCCATCGAGGCGAAGGCGCCGAGTGCGGTGCCGAGCGCGGTGGCGGTCGTGACGAGTCTGGCGCGGTGCGAGAACCGGTTCATGTGGTGGCCTTCCGTGAGGGGTCCTGGCGGAGCGGGGCTCAGCGTTCGGGAACGGGAATCTTGAGGGGTTGCAGGTCCGCGGTGCACTCGTCCGGGTTGGGCGTCTCTGCGGACACGAAGCAGGTCTGGCCCTGTATCTGCTTGACGTAGTTGCCGGAGCCCGAGACCGAGGCCGTCAGGAGCCGGTCGATGTTCTCACCGCCTGCGCCGCAGCCGGTGAAGGCGGGGATGCTCATCTCGCCGGTCAGCGGGCCGCCGGACGTCAGCAGATAGCCGGTGGCCGGCTCGCCCGTGACCTGTTCTCCCCGGCCGTGGAGCACCAGATGGTCGCCGGGATGGTTCGCCGGATCCGGATCGGGGGAACTGAGGGGTTTCTCGGTCCGGCAGTTCGGACCCACGGCCAGCGGCGTCCCGTTGACCGAGAGCGAGGTGACCTTGAGCACGAGTGGTACTCGGACCCAGGTGTCGGTGCTCGTGAACACGAAGTCCGTCGCCCCGAGCGAGTCGATGGTCACCGGGCCGGTCTGCTCCAGCACCATGGTGGCGGTCGTCGGGGTGAAGCCGAACGTCAGGAACGTGGCCTTGATCGGCAAGGACGCCTTGCGGCCGCCGTTGTACAGGTCACCGGTGGAATGCTGCTTGATGGTGCCGCCGCTCCAGTCCGGGTAGGGGATGAACTCCGGCGGGCCCTGCTCGATCAGCGTGCAGGTCAGCGGGATCAGGGCGGCGCCCTTCAGCTTCTGCACGTTCGAGTACCCGGTGATGTACGCGTCCAGCGACTGCGGGCCGGCGGGGTAGCCGGCGTCGTACTTGCACGGTGGCGCGTCGGGTCGGTCCGCGGGGCCGCCGGGTGTGTCCCCGCTGACCCTGGGGGCCCGTTCGTTCTGCCGGTCCGCCGGGGCCCCGCCCTGCCCACCGGGCGAGGCGGAGGCGGAGGCCGACGCCGATGCCGACGGTGAGCCGCCGGGCCCGGACGGGGCCGCCCCGACCGGGACGGTGGCCAGCAGACCGGAGCCGGGTGCGTCCTCGGCGAGGGAGCACTCGGCGGTGAACGCGGCGGGAGCGCCGGTGGCGCCGTCGGCCGCGCTCGGTGCGAGGTCCACCGCCAAGTGCGTGGCGGACAGGGTCAGTTCGCCGTCGCTCCGGCCGGTCACCGTCGGGACGTCTCCCGTCGTGGTCAGCGTCAGCGGGCCGGTCGGCGGGAGGACCACGGGCTGTGCGGTGCCGCGCCAGGTCGCCTCGGCCCGGGCGTCGTTCTGCGCGACGGCGACGGTCAGGCGGGTCTCGGCCCGGACTCCGGCCGCTCCGGACGCGGCGAGGTCGGCCACCGCCTCCGCCGGGAACTCCACGGTCGTCGTGACGTCCGCGGGCCGGATCGGCTCGCCCGCCGCCACCCGGTCCGGAAAGGCCGCCGAGATCCGTACCGTCACCGGCCGCTGCCCGGACGGCAGCGTGCAGACGTAGGGGAGTTCGGCATCGGCCTGCCGGGTGCCCGCGGCGACGGCCACGGCCGGGACCATGGCGGCCAGCACGACGAACGCGGCGATGGCCGCGCCGCGGGCGCGGACCCGGGACGGCCGCCGGACGGCGGCACGGGGACCTCTCATCTGTTGCTCCGCTCGGGTGGTTCGGGTGCTCCGGGGTACGGCGAGGACGGCACAAGGCACACCCGGCAGGTCCGCCGCGGGGCGCACCGGCCGGACAGCGGCCCCGTGGGCGCGGGGAGACTGCGCGAGCGGCCACGAGGTCACCGCGGACGGACGACGGACCGTGGTGCACCACGGCCCGCGCGGCCCTGCCGCCTGCGCGTGTGCCCGGCCGGTGACTCCGGCCGGGCACACGCGCGGGACCTGCCTTACGGGTTGGAGCCGACGATGGTCGGGATGGTGCTGGTGCCGGTCACCTTGACGGCGTAGTTGCCCTTGAAGGTGGGCTTGGTGGACGTCGTGACCACGGTGCCGCAGCCGGCGGACGCCGTGGCGACGCTCAGGTCGCCGGAGACGCTGTTGACCGCCAGGATCCCGCTGGAGTTGGTGTACGTCGCGGAGGCTTTGCCGGTCACGGTGAACACACAGGCGCCCGCGGTCACCGTGGCCTTGACGTTGCCGATGTAGCCCGTGGTGACGCCGGCGTTGTAGTCCACGGCGACGACCGACCAGGGGGGCGTCGCCACGGTCGTGACGTTCCCGAGGACACTGGTGCACGGAGAACTGCTGCTGCCGAAGGTGACGGCGTTGATGGAGGCGACGGTCGCCGGGTTGCCGTTGGCGCTCTGCATGGTGCCGGACGCGCCCGACGTCGTGCACGTCATCGGGATGTTGGCGGTCAGCACGATGTTGCCGCTGTTGGTCGCCGTGAAATTGGCCGGGGACGGGTTCACGGTCCACACCGAGGAGGGCACCGCGGAGGCGGGGGCGACGGCCATGCCGAACGCGGCCGCGGCGGCACCCAGAACGACGGCGGTGCTCCGTATGGGTTTCTTCATGACGCTGGGACGCTCCTTGTGGATTGACCGACAGAGGAGGGCCGCTACGGCACCGACGGAGAGGGGGACCGGGCGACCCGCGGTTCGGAAAACCTCGACCGCGGGCACCGACGTTACTTGCCGGAAACTTGGCCGAACAATGCCAATGCCCATGATTCTTTGGCGAAGGGAATTATCTGTCCACCGGGTGAGCACCGGACTCCGCGGCTTAGTCACCCGGTGCTAAGACCGGTCCGGTGGGGCAGTCGCCTCCTGGCGCACGCAGGATACTCACCGGATGACAAGAACAGGGCGCCAATTTAGCTCCGCCCTGACAGTTTCCGGGCGGTCGCCTCGAATCTCACGCAAAACTCGGAACCCGCTATTGCCCGCCGAGGTTACTGGGTCGTAACGTGCCGGGTACGGCGCCGATCTCCAGGTGGGTGGCCCCCCGCCGGACGGAGACACGGCGGATGATGTCCGGCCCTCGCCCGTCTTCCGGGGCGGACATCCACCGGCAGGGTCCCGCGGATCCCCACCCTCCGCAGGCGCGTGGCCCCGCTCTGTCTCCCCGAGACAAGTGCGGGACCGGTCTTTGTCTGCGCGGTGACAAAGTCCGGGGGAGCCCCGGGAATCCGGTGCTCCACCTATTGTCAGCCAACCGTGCAGGGATTTAACGTGCGCTTCCGCGGTGCACGCAGAATCGTCCGTGCGGGAGGTGATATGGGAATCGAAGTGGTCGTCGAGGGCCTGACCAAGTCCTTCGGCAAGCAGAACATCTGGCAGGATGTGAGCCTCACCCTGCCGGCCGGAGAAGTCAGCGTCATGCTCGGCCCGTCCGGCACCGGAAAGACCGTCTTCCTGAAGTCGCTCATCGGTCTGCTCAAACCGGAACAAGGCCGTGTCCTCATCAACGGGGTGGACATGGTGAACAGCCCGGAACGCGACATTTTCGAGACCCGGAAACTCTTCGGGCTCATGTTTCAGGACGGCGCCCTTTTTGGTTCGATGTCCCTCTTCGACAACATCGCCTTTCCGCTGCGTGAGCACACCCGCAAGAAGGAGTCCGAAATCCGGCGCATCGTCATGGAGCGGATCGAGGTCGTCGGTCTGCTCGGTGCCGAGGGCAAACTGCCGGGCGAGATCAGCGGCGGCATGCGCAAACGGGCCGGCCTGGCCCGCGCCCTGGTGCTCGACCCGCAGATCATCCTGTGCGACGAACCCGACTCCGGACTCGACCCCGTACGCACCGCCTACATCTCCCAACTGCTGATCGACCTGAACGCGCAGCTCGACGCGACGATGCTGATCGTCACCCACAACCTCGACATCGCCGCCACGGTCCCCGACAACATGGGGATGCTGTTCCTGCGTAAACTCGTCACCTTCGGGCCCCGCGAGGTGCTGCTCACCAGCGAGGAACCCGCCGTCGCCCAGTTCCTCGGCGGCCGGCGCGAGGGCCCCATCGGCATGTCGGAGGAGAAGGACGCCGCCGCGCTCGCCGCGGAGGCCGCGGGCGCCCGCCCCGAGCGGCCCGCCCCGCCCCGCGAGATCGTCCCGCAACTGGAGCCGTCCCCCGGCCTCCCGCCGCGGCGTGCCGTCGCCCGCCGCCGGGAGCGGGTCCTCGGCATGCTCGACCAACTGCCGTCCGCCGCCCGCACCGTCATCGAGCGCACCTACGCCACCGTTGCCACCGCGCCCGCCCCCGCCGCCGGGGGCGGCGCATGATCCTCGGCGCGCTGCGGCAGACCGGACGGCTTTTCGCACTCGCCGCCGAAGTCGGCCGGGCCGTCTTCAGACGGCCCTTCCAGTTCCGGGAGTTCATCGAGCAGTTCTGGTTCATCGCCAGTGTCACCATCCTGCCCGCCGCGCTGGTCTCCATCCCGTTCGGCGCCGTGATCGCCCTTCAGGTCGGCTCGCTCACCCAGCAGTTGGGCGCCCAGTCCTTCACCGGCGGTGCCAGCGTGCTCGCCGTGGTGCAGCAGGCGAGCCCGCTCATCGTGGCCCTGCTGATCGCCGGCGCCGGCGGCTCCGCCATCTGCGCCGACCTCGGCTCCCGCGCCATCCGCGAGGAACTGGACGCGATGCGGGTCATGGGCGTCTCACCGGTGCAACGCCTGGTCGTGCCCCGGGTACTGGCCGCGATGGGCGTGGCCGTCCTGCTCAACGGCCTGGTCTCGGTGGTCGGCATCCTCGGCGGCTACGTCTTCAACGTCTTCCTCCAGGACGGCACCCCCGGTGCCTACCTGTCCAGCTTCTCCGCCCTCGCCCAACTGCCCGACCTCTACATCAGCGAACTCAAGGCCCTCGTCTTCGGGTTCATCGCGGGCATCGTCGCCGCCTACCGCGGGCTGAACCCGCGCGGCGGTCCGAAGGGCGTCGGCGACGCCGTCAACCAGTCCGTCGTCATCACCTTCCTGCTGCTGTTCTTCGTCAACATGGTGATGACGGGCGTCTACCTCCAACTCGTTCCGCCGAAGGGAGGCTGAGGCCGTGGCCTCCCCGCTCGTCTGGCTCGACCGCTCCGGCGACCAGCTGATCTTCTACGTCCGCTCCCTGCTCTGGGTCCCGCGCACCCTGCGCCGCTATCTGAAGGAAGTGCAGCGGCTGCTCGCCGAGGTCGTCTTCGGCACCGGCGGCCTCGGCGTGATCGGCGGCACCATCGGCGTGATGATCGCCATGACCCTGTTCACCGGGACCGTCGTCGGCCTCCAGGGATACGCCGCGCTGGACCAGATCGGCACCGCCGCGTTCACCGGGTTCGTCTCCGCGTACTTCAACACCCGCGAGATCGCCCCGCTCGTCGCCGGACTCGCCCTGTCCGCGACCGTCGGCGCCGGTTTTACCGCCCAGCTCGGGGCCATGCGCATCAACGAGGAGGTCGACGCCCTGGAGGGCATGGGCATCCGATCGCTGCCCTATCTGGTCACCACCCGCATCATCGCCGGAGTGGTCGCGATCGTCCCGCTGTACGCGGTCGGGCTGCTCTCCTCCTACCTGGCCTCGCGCTACGTCACCGTCCTGTTCAACGGCCAGTCCCGGGGCACCTACGACCACTACTTCAACCTGTTCCTGTCACCCACGGACGTCCTGCTCTCCGTCCTCAAGGTGCTCATCTTCAGCGTGATGGTGATCGTCGCCCACTGCTACTACGGCTACCGCGCCTCCGGCGGCCCGGCCGGCGTCGGCGTCGCGGTGGGCCGCTCGGTGCGCAACGCCATCGTGGTGATCAGCCTCACCGACTTCTTCCTGTCGCTCGCCCTGTGGGGAGCCACCACGACCGTGAAGGTGGCGGGGTGAGATGAACAGCCCACGAGGCCGGTCGCTGCGCCACCGGCTCGCCGGAGTGGTCTTCCTGGTGGTGCCCCTCCTGCTGATCTGGCTGGCCGTCGCCGTCTACGACAAGAAGTTCACCGACTCCGACCCGGTGGTCGTCGAGACCGGCACCGTCGGCAACGAGATGCACCTGGGCGCCGAGGTGAAACTGCGCGGCGTCGTCGTCGGCGAGGTCCGCCGCATCGAGTCCACCGGGGACGGCGCCCGGCTCACCCTCGCCCTGCGGCCCGGCGCCCTCGCCGACATCCCCTCCGACGTCAGCGCGCAGATGCTGCCGACGACCCTGTTCGGCGAGCGGTTCGTGGCCCTCGTCCCGCCGACGCACCCCTCCGACCGGCCGCTCCCTGCTGGAGCCGTCATCCCCCAGGACCGCTCCGCGAACGCCGTCGAACTGCAACGGGTCCTCGACGACGTGCTGCCGATGCTCACCGCGGTCCAGCCGCAGAAGCTCTCCGCCACGCTGTCCGCCGTCTCCCGGGCCCTGGAGGGACGCGGCGAGCAGCTCGGCGAGACCCTCGGCCGACTCGACGCGTATCTGCGCGAGTTCAACCCCGACCTGCCCACCCTCAACCGCGACCTGAAAGAACTCGTGAAGGTCAGCAACGTCTATGCCGACGCCGCGCCCGACATCGTCACGGCACTCACCGACTTCACCACCACCAGCGGCACCCTGGCCGAGAAGTCCGGTGACCTGGCCGCCACCCTCGGCGCCACCATCGGCGCGGCCGACGACCTGACGGCCTTCCTGCGCGGGAACAAGGACACCATCATCCGGCTCAGCGCCGACTCCCGGTCCACCCTGGAACTGCTCGCCGAGTACTCCCCGTCCTTCCCGTGCACCCTGCGCACCCTCGCCGACTTCGTCCCGGAGATGGACAAGGCCCTCGGCAAGGGCACCGACCGGCCAGGACTCAGGGTCGACGTCACCACCGTGCCGTCCCGCGGCGCCTACGTCGCCGGCCGCGACACCCCGTCCTACGACGCCGGGGGCGGCCCCCGCTGCTACCCCGTGCCCTACCTCGGCGTGCCCGTGAAACCGGCCGCACAGGTGCCCGCGTCCGCCGACCAGGACCTCGGGCTCGCCAACTCCCCGCAGGAGAACGCCCTCGTCAACGAACTGCTCGCACCGGCCACCGGCGACCGGCCCGCCGACCTGCCGGACTGGAGCAGCCTGCTCGCCGGACCGGCGCTGCGCGGCACGGAGGTGACCCTGCGATGAGCACGCCCGCCCCCGCGCACACCCGGCGCCGCCCGCTCACCGGCCCCGTGCTGAAGTCCCTGGCCTTCCTGGTGGTCACTGCGCTGGCCACGACCGTACTCGGACTGAGCGTCGCCAACACCGGAGTGGTTTCGGACACCCGCTCCTACAAGGCGCTGTTCACCGACGTCACCGGACTCGTCGACGGCGACAGCGTGCGCATCTCCGGGGTGAAGGTCGGCGAGGTCACCGACGTCCGCGTCGTCGACCGGCGCACCGCACAGGTCACCTTCACCGTCCGCGACGACCGCACCCTGCCCCGTTCGACGACCGCGGCCGTCAAGTACCTCAACATGGTCGGACAGCGCTATGTCTCCCTCGACCGGGGCAGCGGGGACCTCACCGGCACCCTGGCGGGCGGCGACACCATCCCGCTCGCCCGCACCTCGCCCGCCCTCGACCTGACCCTGCTGTTCAACGGTTTCAAGCCGCTGTTCGAAGGGCTGTCGCCGAAGGACGTCAACGAACTCGCCGGCTCCATCGTGCAGGTGTTGCAGGGCGAGGGCGCCACCGTCGACAGTCTCCTCCAGCACGTCGGCTCGCTCAGCACCACGGTGGCCGCGAAGGACGAAGTCATCGGCGCGGTCGTGAAGAACCTCAACACGATCCTGACCACCCTCAACGACCGCGAGGCCGACTTCGACAACCTCGTCGGCACCCTCCGCCGGCTCATCTCCGGCTTCAACGAGGACCGCAAGCCCCTGGGGCGGGCCGTCGCCGCCATGGGCGACCTGACCACGGTGACCGCGGACCTCCTGAACGACGGGCGGGCACCCCTCGCACAGGACATCGGCGAACTGGGCCGGCTCTCCGCCAACCTGGGCGCCGCCACCCCCGAGATCGAGAACTTCCTCGCCAGGACCCCGGCCAAGATGACCGCCCTGGGCCGGCTGTCCTCGTACGGATCGTGGTTCAATCTCTACCTCTGCGAGGCACGTGTGAGCGGCGTGACCACCACCGACGGCTTCGAGCCGCCCACCGGGATCGCCGTCACGGAACCGAGGTGCGGCGCATGAGCCCGCTGACCCGGGCCGGCCGCCGCGACGGCGACGGCACCACCGGCGCCGGACGGCGCCGCGGCCCCCGGCTGAAACCCGTCAAGGACCGCAACCCGGTGGCCGTCGCCCTCGTCGGTCTGCTCCTGCTGGCCCTGCTCACCGTCTTCGCGTACAACGCCGACCGGCTGCCGCTGATCGGCGGCGGCACCACCTACAGCGCCGACTTCAGCGAGTCGGCCGGCCTCGAAAAGGGCGACGAGGTGCGCGTCGCGGGCGTCAAGGTCGGCCGGGTCACCGGGGTGTCCCTCGACGGCGCCAAGGTGAAGGTCGGCTTCGAGATCGACGACGCCTGGATCGGCGACCGGACCACCGCGGCCATCGCCATCAAGACACTGCTCGGCGAGAAGTACCTGGCCCTGGATCCGCTGGGCGACGCGCGCCAGGACCCCGGCAGCCGCATCCCGCTGGCCCGCACCACCTCGCCGTACGACGTGACCCAGGCGTTCCAGGATCTCAGCAGCACCGTCGACGACATCGACACCCGGCAACTCGCCAAGAGCTTCGAGACGATCTCCGAGACCTTCCAGGACTCACCGCCCGACGTGCGCAAGGCCGCCACCGGTCTGTCCGCGCTGTCCGAGTCCGTCTCCAAGCGGGACGCGCAACTCGCCGAACTCCTCAGCGGCAGCGCCCGGTTCACCAAGACGCTGCAGGACCAGAAGTCCAGCTTCGAGACCCTCATCGAGGACGGCGGCTCCCTGCTCGGCGAGTTGGAGGACCGCCGCACCGCCATCAGCGCCCTGCTCAAGGGCAGCCGGTCCCTGTCGACGCAGCTGAGCGGACTCGTCGCGGACAACGAGAAGCAACTCGGCCCCACCCTCACCGCGCTCGGCCGGGTCACCACGGTCCTGGAGGAGAACCGCACCCAGCTCGACCGCACGCTCGCACTCGTCGGCCCCTACTACCGGCTCGTCGGCAACACCCTCGGCAACGGCCGCTGGTTCGACAGCTATCTCTGCGGGGTTGTGCCCCGCGACTACCTGCCCGATCCATCCCGGACCGAGCCGTGCAAGCCGCCGAAACAGCCCGCGCAGACCCAGGGGAGCGGTGAATGATGACCAGGCGCAGCAGACTCCTCGCAGCCGGCGTCGCCTTGGTGGTGGTCGCCGCCGGGCTGGGCGTCGCCCGGGTCCTGGACTCGACCGGCACCCGGCTGACCGCCTACTTCGACCGTGCCGTCGGCGTCTACGCCGGTTCCGACCTGCGCATCCTGGGCGTCCGGGTGGGCGAGGTGGCGTCGGTACGGCCACAGGGCACCCGGGTGCGGGTGGAACTCGCCCTCGACGACGGCGTACGGGTTCCGCGGGGCGCCCGCGCCGTGATCGTGGCGCCGAGCGTCGTCGCCGACCGCTATGTGCAGCTCACCCCCGCCTACCGCACCGGGCCCGCGCTCGCCGAGGGCGCCGTGCTGCCCGCCTCCCGCAACGCGACGCCCGTCGAGATCGACCAGCTCTACGCCTCGATCACCGACCTCGGCAAGGCGCTCGGCCCCGACGGAGCCAACTCCTCCGGTGCCCTGTCCGACCTGCTGACGACCGGCGCCGCCAACCTCGACGGCAACGGCAGGGCGATCGGCGAGGCCATCGAGCAGTTCGGCAAGGCGGCCAAGACCCTCAGCGGCAGCAGCGACGACCTGTTCACCACGCTCAGCCGGCTCCAGTCGTTCACCGGCATGCTCAAGGAGAAGGACTCCGACGTGCGCACCGCCCAGGAGCGCCTGGACACGGTCGTCAGCTTCTTCGCCGACAACAAGGACGACCTCACCGGCGCGCTGCGGGAACTCGGCACGGCACTCGTGCAGGTCAAGCGGTTCATCGAGGACAACCGCGGCGAACTGAAGAAGAACGTCGACCGGCTGGTGCCGATCACCCGGACCCTCGTCGAACAGCGGGCCTCGCTGGCCGAGGCCCTGGACGTGGCGCCGTTGGCCGCGGACAACGTCGTGTCCGCCTACAACACCGACACCCGCACCCTCGACGGCCGCGCGAACCTCAACGAGATCAGCATGGGCGGACCGCTGCTGCCGCTCCCGGCGACCGGCGGCTCCGCCTCCTCGGGGGAGGCGAAGCAGTGAGACGCGGCATACGCAGACGCAAGGGCGCGGGAGCCGGTGCGGAGCCCGCCGCCCGCCGCCCGTACGACCAGGAGACGGGGGAGGAGCGGGAGAAGCCGGGGAGCCGGGAGGAGCAGGAGGACCGGCGCGGCCAGGACGGGCCGGACGGGCAGGGAAGCCCGGCGGACCAGGACGGCCAGGACGACCGGACGGACCCGGACGGCGAGCCGGGCACGGCCGCGGCCTCGGTCCGGCGCAAAGTGCTCACCGGCGGCGTGGCCGTGGGCGCCGGCCTGGGCGGACTGCTCGCCCTGGCACTGGGCTTCACACTGGCGGTCGGAGCCTTCTCCGTCCCCCTGCCGCGGTTCGACGGCATCGAGGACCTGCCGCTGCCCGGCGGCGCCGACCTCGGCCCCCACCCCTACACCGTCACCGCCGAACTCGACGACGTACTCAGCCTCGTCCCGCAGGCCGCCGTCAAGGTCAACGATGTCGCCGTCGGCAGGGTCACCGCCATCGACCTCGACCACGACGGCTGGGCCGCCCGCGTCACCATGAAGATCAACGGCAACGTGCGGCTGCCCGCCGACGCGGGGGCCCAGCTGGAGCAGTCCAGCCTGCTCGGCGAGAAGTACATCCAGCTCGTCGCGCCCGGCAAGCCGACCACCGCCGACCGGCTCGGCGACGGCAGCGTCATCCCGCTCGCCCGCACCGGCCGCAACACCGAGGTCGAGGAGGTGTTCGGCGCGCTGTCCCTGCTGCTCAACGGCGGCGGCGTCAACCAGCTCAAGACCATCACCAAGGAACTGAACGCGGCGCTCGGCGGACGTGAGGACGAGGTCCGTTCGATGCTCGACCGGGTCAACACCCTGGTGACCGACCTCGACGAGCACCGCAGCGACATCACCGACGCCCTCGACGGCGTCAACCGGCTCGCCGCCACCCTGGCCGGCCGCAAGGACGACGTACGCACGGTTCTCACCGACCTCTCGCCCGGCCTGCGGACCCTGGAGGAGCAGCGCGGCTCGCTGCTGACCATGCTGCGCTCCCTCGACACCCTGTCCGGCGTCGCCGTCTCCACCGTCAACGCGAGCAAGGACGACATGGTCGCCGATCTCAAGGCCCTCGCGCCCAGCCTGCGAGCCCTCGCGGACGCGGGTACCGACCTGCCCGACTCGCTCCAGGTACTGCTGACCTACCCGTTCACCGACGAGGTGCTGCAGGGCGTCAAGGGCGACTACCTCAACGCGTACCTGAGCATGGTCGCCGCCCCCGGCACCGAGGTCATCGCGCCGCTGGTGCCGCGGCGCACCCCCTCGCCCTCCGCCTCCGCCACCGCACAGGGCACCCCGGACACGGTCCGCAAGGGCACCGCCGGGAAGTCCGGCAAGGACACCGCCGCCACCCCGAACCCGACGTCGGCACCGCTGCCGCTGCCGTCCGTCACCACGCCCGCCCCGGACGGAGGTGCCACGCGGTGATCACCCTCGCGGTACGCCTGAAGAACCTCGCTTTCCTGATCATCGCCGTCCTGGTGCTCGGCTTCGTCGGCATCCGCTACGCCGACCTCGGCCGCTACATCGGCGTCGCCGACTACTACACCGTGGACGTGCGGCTTCCGCGCACCGGCGGCCTGTTCACCCACTCCGACGTCACCTACCGCGGTGTGTCGGTGGGCCGCGTCGGACCGATCGGCCTCACCGCGGACGGGGTGGTCGCCGAACTGCGCATCAAGAAGTCCGCACCGCGCATCCCCGCCGACACCCGTGCCGTGGTGGCCGGACTGTCCGCGGTCGGCGAGCAGTACATCGACCTGCGGCCGGCCGGCGACGGCGGGCCCTATCTCGCGGACGGCGCCCGGATCGACCAGGCCGACACCGAGGTGCCCGCGCCCGTCACCGACGTCCTCTCCAGCGTCGACAGCCTCGCCCGGTCCGTGCCGCTGGACGACCTGCGGACGGTCGTCGACGAGTTCGGCAAGGCGTTCGAGGGACACGGCGACGACCTCCAGGTACTCCTGGACAACGGCAGCGCCTTCATCGAGGCCGCCGACCGGGCCCTGCCGTCCACCAGTCTGCTGATCGACGACAGCGAGACCGTGCTGCGCACCCAGTCCGAGGAGGCACGCGCCATCCGCGACTTCGCCACCGGGGCCGAACAACTCGCCCGCTCCCTCAAGGGGTCCGACGCCGACCTGCGCCGGCTGCTGACCGTCGCCCCCGACGCCGCCACCCAGGTCAGCGGCCTCCTGCGGGACCTGGACCCGAGCCTCGGCGTGGTCCTCGCCAACCTGCTGACCACCTCCGAGGTCGCCGTCACCCGGCAGCGCGGCATCGAGGAACTGCTCGTGAAGTACCCGGCGGCCGTGTCCGCCGGCGCCACCGCCGTCGACGGAGGAAAGGTGAACTTCGGCATGGCCGTCACCTTCTTCAAGCCCCTGCCCTGCACCGCCGGTTACGGCGGCACCCGTTACCGCGACGGACTCGACCTCGGCACCGCGCCGCCGCTCAACACCGACGCGTCGTGCACCGCCCCGGCCGCGAGCGGGAAGAACGTACGCGGCTCGGCGCACGCCCCCCGGGGCGGGCCGGTACCCGACCCGGTCGAGCCGCCCTCGCTGCCCTCGGGCAGCGGTGCGCCGGCCGCCGCATCCGCGCAGTTGCCGGGCGCGCTCGCCCTTCCGGGCCTGGGCACGGACGCTCCGACGGACCTGGCCGGGCTCCTCGGCCCGGACACGGGGAGCGCCCGATGAGGCCCGCCCGGATCGTCGCCGCCGCGGGGCTCGCCCTGGCGCTGGGGTTCTGCGGGACGGGCGCGTGGACGTACGCGCAGGCCCGCGGCGACGACTCGCTGGCCTACGGCCGTGAGCGGGACGCGGCGCTCACCGACGGACGCCGGGCCGTCGCCGTGCTCACCACGCTCGACGCCTCCACCAAGGAGCGGTCGCGGGCGGGCATCCGGGCCTGGCAGGCGGCCTCGACCGGCCCGCTCCGGGACGAACTGGGCCGCACCGAGCCCCGTACCGGCCCCTCGGCCCGTGGCACGGTCACCGAGGCGGCCGTCACCGCCCTGGACACCCGCGCCGGGACGGCCAAGCTCATCGCGGCCGTTCGCGTAGAGGTCACGCAGGGCGGGACGAAGTCGTCGAGCACGGACCGCAAACGGCTGGAGGCGGTTCTCGCCCGCACGGGCCCGGGGGGGGAGTGGAAGGTCCAGGCACTGAACGCGGTACCGCTCGCGCGGACGGCGGAGGAGGACGACGGATGACGCGGCTGCTGCGCGGTGACAGGACGCGGGAGAGTACCGGGCCGGCCGGCGAACCGGCCCCGCCGACGCCGGAGGACGGGCCGGAGGACGGCACGGTCGTGAGCGCGGTGCAGACGGCCCCGGCGGAACCAGCCGAGGACACCACGGGGGCGGCCCGCCGGGCCGTGGGGGAAGCGGCGGCGGACGAGACGCCGGAAGCGCCGTACACCGGACCGGAGGACGAGGCGGAGCGAGCCAGGACCGCCAGGCCGGAGGACGAGGCGGCCGAGGTGCCGGAGCCCGCCGAGGCGGCCGAGGTGCCGGAGAGCAGCACGGACCCGGAGAGCGCCACGGACCCGGAGAGCGAGGCGCCCGCCCGTGGCCGCCTGGGTGACCGGCTGCGGCGGATCACGGTCGCCGTGGTCGCCGCGGTCCTCGTCCTCACCGGCGGCGGCTTCTTCTACGGCGCCCATCAGCTGAGGTCCACCGCCTCGGCCCAGAACCGCGCCCTGACCGACACCGAGGCCACCACCCGCGTCGCGGGCGACGTCGGGAACGCACTCGGCCGGGTCTTCTCGTACACCCCGGACGGTCTCGCCGCCGCCGAACGCTCCGCGCGTTCCGTCCTGGACGGCCGGGCCGCCCGCCAGTACACCGAACTCCTCGACCGGATCGGCGCGGAGGTCACCAAGCAGCGCGTCACGCTGAGCACCCAGGCCGTGCGGGTCGGAGTGATCGAACTCGACGGCGACAGCGCCCGGCTGCTGGTCTTCCTGGACCAGGTCTCCCGCCGCGACAAGGCCGCGCCCACCTCGGCGGCGGCCCAGCTCACCGTCACCGCGCAACGGGAGCGGGACCAGTGGCGGATCGTCGACATCAAGACCCGCTGACCATGCGCGGGAGACGGGAGCACCTCATGAAACGCCCGGTCCGCATCCGCGCCGGAGTCCGGACGCTGCCGGCCCTGGCCCTGGCCCTCGTCCTTGTCGCGGGCGGGTTCGCGGCCTGGACCGGCTGGGACTGGTACGCCGCGGCCCACGACGACTCAGCGGCGTACGCCGTGCAGCGTGACGCGGCGCTGGCCGCCGGTGAACAGGCCGTGCAGAACCTGAACACCCTCGACCACCGCGACGTCGAGCACGGCCTCGACCTGTGGGAGTCCTCGACGACCGGCGATCTCCACGACCAACTGGCCTCCGGACGCAAGGAGTTCGCCGACCAGGTCGAGAAGGCGAAGACGGTCAGCACCGCGCGGGTGCTGTCCGGCGCCGTGACCGAACTCGACGACCGGGCGGGCCGGGCCCGGATCCTCGTCGCCCTGCGGGTGACCGTGAAGGCGTCCGGCGGCGAGAGCACCGACAAGGACAGCCGCATGCTCGGCGAACTCACCCGGACCGGCGGCAGCTGGAAGCTCAGCGCCCTGGGCCAGGCGCCCGTGGGCGGCACGTCAGCCGGCTGACCCGGACCCGCGCCGCGGGAGCCGGCCGCACGAGAGGACGACACACCCGATGTCGACGACCCGTCACCACATCAACCGTCAGCGCCGTCGCCGGGTCCGCGAGGCCCGGCCCACGGTTCGGGGACCCGGCACGGCACCGGGCGGTCCGGCCGACGACGCCGCGCCTGCCGTGTCCGCCGCGGCCCCGTCCGGCCGGGCCCGTGCCGGGCTCGCGGTGCTGCCGGTGCGCGCCCCGTCGGCCGCGTCCCGGCGCGGCACGACCCCCGGGACCGCGGAGCGGCCGGACGGGGCGGACACGACGGCCCGCCGGAAACGGCTCCGTCGCCCCTCCCGGGCCGTCGGCCTGACCCTGCTGTGTCTGCTGACGCTCGTCCTCGGCGGCTTCGCCGGCTGGGCGCATGCCCGGGCCGAAACCCTCCGCGACGACCCGGCCGTCCGCAACACCGCGCTGACCGACGCCGCCCGCACCAGCGACATCAAGGGCCAGACGGAGAAGGCGGTCGCCGCCCTCTTCTCCTACGACCACGCCGACCCGGCCCCCTTCGACAAGGCCGCGAAGGAACTGCTCACCGGGAAAGCCGTCGCCCAGCACGCGGACCTGTTCGCCGGCGTCCGGTCCCGTGCCGACCAGCAGAAGGCGGTGATCACCACCACCGTCACCGACAGCGCGGTCGAACGCATCGACGGGGACCGGGCCCGCGTCCTCGTCTACGCCGACCAGAGCAGCGTCAGCACCGCCGGGGACAAGGGCGCTGCCGGCGCGAAGGACCAGCAGGCCGCGGACGGCGGCGCCTACGCCGGGGCGATGCTCGCGGTCGACGTGGTGCTGCGCGACGGGCGCTGGCTCGTCTCCGGCATCGACACCTTCGGCCGCTGACCGCCCCGGCGTCACCGGGCGGAACGGCCCACCGGCCCCGGCGCCGATGACACTCCACCGACAAGGGAGCGACAGTCATGCCCGCACGCCGCGTACGCCGCCCGCAGGCCCGGACCCTACGGGGCCTGCGGGCCACCGCCGTCGCCGTCGCGGCCGTGGCGGCCCTCACCGCCTCACAGGCACCCGGCCTCGTACCGGGTACCGAGGACGGCTCCCGCAGGCCGGCCGCGGACGACGCACCCACACCGCCCTCGGGGACCCCGTACACGGATCTCACCCCGCCCGGCGACGGCTCGTACCACACCGAACTGCCGCCGCTGACCACCCCGCAGATCCCGCTCAGCACCGGGGAGATCACCCGGATCGGGACCGAGTCCGGTATCCCGGCCACCGTGCTGCGCGCCTACCGCGCGGCCGAGACGGCCATCGGCAGGACACACCCCGGCTGCCGGCTGCCGTGGGAACTGCTCGCCGCGATCGGCAAGGTGGAGTCCGGCCACGCGCGCGGCGGCGCCGTCGGCCCCGACGGCACGACCCTGGGCCGGATCACGGGCCCGCGGCTCGACGGCCAGGGCTTCGCCCTGATCCGGGACACCGACGGCGGGGCGCACGACGGCGACGCGGTGTACGACCGGGCGGTGGGGCCGATGCAGTTCCTGCCCTCGACCTGGGCCCGGTGGGGTGTCGACGGCAACGGTGACGGCCGCGCCGATCCGAACAACGTCTTCGACGCGGCCCTGGCCGCCGGGCACTACCTGTGCGCGGGGGACCGGGACCTGGCGCGGGCCGCGGACGTCGACCGGGCGATCCTCAGCTACAACTACTCCCGCACCTACCTGAACCTGGTCCGGGAGTGGCTGGCCTTCTACCGGCGGGGCGTGCACAGCGTGCCCGACGGCGAGGGCGTCGTCCCGCACTCCCCGGGGGCCGGCGGCGACACCCGGGCGACCCGGCCCGTGGACGGGGAGGGCGGCACCGGGGGCGGGATCATCATCGGCCCCGACCCGGGCGGCCCCACGCCCACGCACACCCCGTCGCCCTCGCCCTCGTCCTCGCAGAGCCCAGGCCCGTCGCCGTCCTCGACGGTCCCGGACCCGTCGCCCTCGCCGGACGAGCCGCCGGGACCGGATCCGTCCGACTCCCCGACCGGGGGCGGCTCGGCCACACCGGACCCCACCGACTCCGCCACGCCGTCCCCGGACCCGACGGACCAGCCGTCCTGCCCGGAGCCCTCACCGACCGCTTCGTCCGACGATCCGGCGGCCCCCGACCCGGGCACCGCGGACGACCTCCCGGACTGTCCGCCGCCCACCCCGATGGCCTGACGACGCGTCACGGCGGCCGAGCGGAGAACGCGGGAAGCGGCCGGCGGGAATCGCGCACCGGCGCGACATATCACTGACGACGGCGGGCGCTCCGGCGCCGCCGTACGGGCCCGTACGGTAGCGGTCGGCACCGCCCGCCGTCGCGGGGCCGCTCCCGGCGGCGCCGCGCGCCCGGTCACGCCCTTCGTGCGCCCGGCCTGTTCGGGTGAACCGCAGCGTGGCCGGGGCGGGGACCGGGGAGGGAACGCTGCGGCGTCGCAGTCGCGGTGACGCCGTCCGCCCGCGCCGTACGAGGGCCTCCCTCGTACTCGACACAGGAGTGATCCCCGGTGCCCGTGCCCTCGACCCTGGACCACCGTTCCCGCAGCTACAGCCTCGATCTGGCCTACTGGCTGGCCACCGCGTCCGACCTCGCCTACAAGGACGAGGCCACTGTCGAGGAACGGGCCCGCGCCTGGGGCTTCGACCGGGTACGGCACCACCGGACCCGGTTCACCCCGCCGTTCCCGCTGGAGGACACCCAGGCGTACACCGTCGCCAGCGACGACATGATCATCACGGCGTTCCGCGGCACCGAACCCACCCAGATCCGCGACTGGCTCTCGGACGCCACCACCCCGCCCTGGCCGGGACCGGCACGGACCGGATACGTCCACCACGGCTTCGCCCAGGCACTGGAGTCGGTCTTCCCGGCCGTGCGTGCCGCCGTCGAGGAGTACCGGACGAACGGGCAGGGCCTGTTCTTCACCGGCCACAGCCTCGGCGGCGCCCTGGCCATGCTCGCCGCCGCCCGCCTCTACCTGGAGGCCCCGAAACTCCTCGCCGACGGCGTCTACACCTACGGCCAGCCCCGCACCTGCGACCGGCTGCTCGCCGCGGCCTGCGACAAGGGCTTCAAGGAGCGCATGTTCCGCTTCGTGAACAACAACGACATCGTCCCGCAGCTACCGCCCGAGCCGGCCTTCACCCATGTCCAGGCACTGCGCCACTTCGACGCGGACGGCAGGATCCACGCGTCGATGTCCCTCCTCGGCGGCCTGACCGACCGGGCCAGGGGCCTGACCGCCGACGCTCTGGCCCCCGCCGCCGACGGCGTCCGCGACCACTTCATCCACCACTACATCGCCGTGCTGGAGAAGAACCTCGCCTGACGGCCCGGCCCGAGGACGCGGCCGGCGTCAGCCGGGGAGCGAGCCGTACAGGCCCGCGCCCACGGCCGCGAAGACGGCGCTTGCCCACCCCGGCCAGGCGCGTCCGCGCCGCCGCGCGAGGTGGGCGAGCGCCGTGGCCGCCATGGCGGGCCACAGGACGCCGAAGGCGGCGGCACCGACCGAGAACCGGCTCGCGCCGGCCGCGTACCCGGTGACCGCCGCGACGGCGGAGACGGGGAAGTCAGGGCCGTACGGCTGCCAGGCGCCCACCGTCTCCCGGGTGCGCCCGGCCCCGACGGAGCACACGACCGAGCCAACCGACGCGACACCGGCCACCGCGGTCCACACGAGCGCGGCTGTGACCAGGAGGCGGTGCACGGCTACCTTTCGTGGCGGACGGTTCGTACAGGCTATCGACACGGACGCCCCTGACCGCCGCGGTCGGCGCGGCGGTCAGGGGCGGGGTGACGTGCTGTCGGTCAGAAGTTGCCGCGCTTGGCCTGTTCGCGTTCGATGGCCTCGAACAGGGCCTTGAAGTTGCCCTTGCCGAAGCCGAGGGAGCCGTGGCGCTCGATGAGTTCGAAGAAAACCGTCGGCCGGTCACCGATCGGCTTGGTGAAGATCTGCAGAAGGTAACCGTCCTCGTCGCGGTCGACGAGGATGCCGCGCTTCTGCAACTCCTCGACCGGAACCCGTACTTCACCGATCCGGGCGCGCAGCGCGGGGTCCTCGTAGTACGAGTCGGGGGTGGCGAGGAACTCGACGCCTTCGTCGCGCAGCGTGTCCACGGAGGCGATGATGTCGTTCGTGGCGAGCGCCAGGTGCTGGGGGCCCGGCCCCTGGTAGAACTCCAGGAACTCGTCGATCTGGGACTTCTTCTTGCCCAGCGCCGGCTCGTTGAGCGGGAACTTCACCCGGTGGTTGCCGTTGGCCACGACCTTGCTCATGAGTGCCGAGTACTCGGTGGCGATGTCGTCACCGATGAACTCCGCCATGTTGGTGAAGCCCATGACCCGGTTGTAGAAGTCGACCCACTCGTCCATCTTGCCGAGTTCGACGTTGCCCACCACGTGGTCCAGGGCCTGGAAGATGCGCCGGGGGGCGCCGGGGCGCTTCACGTGCGAGGACGTCCGGGCCTCGTAGCCCGGCAGATAGGGGCCGTCGTACCGGGAGCGGTCGACGAGCGAGTGCCGGGTCGTGCCGTAGGCGGCGATGGCGGCCCGGCGCACCGTACCGTGCTCGTCGGTCATGTCGTGCGGCTCCTCCACCACGGTCGCCCCCTGGGCCCGCGCATGCGCCACACACCGGTCCACGTCCGGTACCTCCAGCGCGATGTCGACGACTCCGTCGCCGTGCAGGCGGTGCGCGTCCGCGACGGGGCTCGCCGGGTCGACCGCGCCCTGGAGCACGAAACGGATCGCACCGCTGCGCAGGACGAACGACTTGTGGTCGCGGTTGCCGGTCTCGGGACCGGAGTAGGCGATCAGCTCCATGCCGTAGGCCGACTGGTAGAAGTGCGCGGCCTGCGTGGCGTTGCCCACCGCCCAGACGACCGAGTCCCAGCCGGTGACCGGGAACGGGTCCGCGTCCGCGTCGTACTCGACCAGCCCGACGAGCTGCCTGAGCTGCGACAGGTCGAGTTCTGCCAGGCGCTCCTGATCGGTGAGGGTCTGCTCGATGCTCATGACGGAGTGCTCCTTCATCCGGACCGGCGGTGTACCGGGGGCCGTCCGGCGAAGGCCGGCCCCCAGCCATGCAGATAGCACAGCCCCGGAAGTGAAGCTGTGCAAGAGTCACGGAATGTGCTGCACAGACTGTCCTGTCTGCCCAGCAGTTCCCGTGATTTGCTGGACACATTGTTCAGTTTGAACGGTGGTGGTGACGGTGGTGGTGCTCGAAGGCGGTGAAGGCGGCCTCCTGACGCCACTGCACCTGTGCCCTGGGGCTCGCGGCCAGCAGACGGCGGCAGCGCGGGCCGGGCGGGCCGCCGCCCGGCCCGCCCGGCGTCCCGTCCCGGCAGCCGGCCACGAGGCGGTAACCGGTGGCCGTCGGATCGCCCTGCCAGATGCTCCCGCCCGGCAGGAAGGCGTACTCCAGCGAGGCCCTGGCCAGGTCCTTCAGCTCCGGGTACGACAGGCCGTAGGTGCCGGCGGCGTACTGGTACTCGTGGCTGATGTCGATACGGGACACGCCGGCGTCGTCGGTGGCAAGGACGGTCGGCACGCCGTGGGCGCGGTACGTCTCGAAGGGGTGTGCGCGGCCCCTGACACCGAGGATCTGCGCATTGCTGGTGAACGGGACCTCGACGGGGATCCGGCGGGCCGCCATCGTGCGGACCAGGTCCTGCCAGGCGTGCTCGTGGACCAGATCGACTCCGTGTCCGATGCGCTCGGCGCGGGCGACCCGGACCGCCTCGTCGATGTGGAACGCCAGGTCCGCGGGTTCGGCCAGGCCGGTCCATAGTTCCCCGGCGTGCAGGGTGAGACGGGCGTGCGGGTACTGGCTGCGCAGGTGGGCGAGCATGCGCAGGTGCAGGCGGTAGTCGCGCAGGGCGCGGGGCCGGTCCTCGGGCTGGACCAGGTCGACGGCGACGAACCGCGGGTCACGCTCGGCCAGCCGCATGCCCAGGGCGATTTGGGTGAAGACCTGTTCACGTGAACTGACGCGCAGGGCCTGGTAGATCAGGCGGACGGCCGGCCGGCAGGCCGGGCGGGGGCGGCTGGTGCCGCAGTGGGCGGTGGCGCGGAACCGGGCCTCGACGCCGTCGGTCTCCCCGCGCGCCGCGGCGACCAGCCGGTCGAGCCGTCCGCCGGCGAGGAGCTTGCGGTGCAGGCGGGCGAGGTCGTCGTCCCAGCCGACCGCGTCGGCGAGCCGGTCGGCGGCGTCGACGGCGGGCGTGACCATGGTCTCCAGGTAGAACTGGTTGTTCTCGGCCACGCCGTCGGCGACCTCGGCGAGCAACTCACCCTGGTGACGCCCGGCGACCAGGGCGAACTTGTCGAAGGTGGCGAAGAAGTGGTCGTGGCCGAGGCGGTCCGGCGGGAAGTCCTGCATCGACCAGGCCCGCAGGATCGCCCCCAGGAAGGCCGGGTCGGTGCGGGCATCGGCGGCGGGCCGCCGGATGCGGGCGTCGCAGGGCGGTACGACGGCGGTCATGGTGGCGGTCTCGACGCACAGGCCGTCGTCGGCGGCGAGCTTGATCAGGTACTCGGTCCGGGCCGCGCCTTCGAGGTGGTTGTGCAGGTCACCGCCCTTGGGCAGGCGCCGGAAGAAGTCGCGGGCCCGGACGGGGTGGTGACGCAGCGAGCGCAGGACGGCGTCCGTGCGGGCCTCGGCGGCGGTGACCGGACGGTGAGCGGCCGGGACGTCCGTGCGGGGCGTGGTCGAGACGCCAGGACGGGGCGGGGCCGGAACGGCCACGCCGGGCACGGAGGCGGGCACTGCCAGGGCGCTCGTGGGCCGGGCCGCGGCCGGCGTCGCGGACCGGGGCGTCAGCGAAGTGAGCAGGGCGAGCGCGCCGAGGCCGGTGACGAGGAGAGCGCGGCGTCGGCCCGTGGCCGGGCGGGTGCGGCGCCGGCCGTCGGCGCGGCGGAGACGGGAGGTCACCGCCGCATGATCGCCGCAGAGCCGGGCGAACGACGAGGCGCTGCCCGGTGTGTGGGCGACGGTCACCCGGGAGAAGGAGTCCCTGGGAGCCGGTGGCCTCGTGGCCTCAGCACCACACCGTCGCTCGTCACGACGGTGTGGTGAGGGTGGTTCAGCCGGTCCGGGCCCGCCCGGTCTCCGGGCTGTCGCCACGACGGTGCCGGGCCCCGGGTCCGGTGGCGCAGGTCGCCGTGGCGGGGAGGGTGCCGGCCCGCCCGGCGGGTGCGGGCGGGTCAGCCGGTCAGGGCCCGCCGGGTCTCGTGGCTGCCGCCACGACGGTGCCGGGCCCCGCATCCGGCGGCGACGCCGGCCGTCGCGGCGAGCAGGGCGCTGACCCACCCGGCGTCGCGGTAGTCACCGGTCGCCCCGGTCACCGCCCCGGCGATCAGCGGTCCGAGGAACGCACCCGCGTTGAACGCGACCGTCGCGAACGAGCCGCCCAGCGCCGGGGCGTCGGACGCGACATGCAGGACCCGGGCGATGAGCGTCGAGCCGACGCCGAACGACAGCCCGCCCAGGACGAGGGTCATGAGGAAGAGGGGCACCGCACGGGTGCTGGTCAGAGCGAGCGCCGCCCAGCCGAAGGGCAGCGCTCCCAGGGCGAGGAGCGCACCGCGCCGGAGCCGGCCCCGGGCCGTCCGGCCCGCCGTGTTCACGCCGATGAACGCGCCGGCTCCGAACGCGGCGAGCAGCCCGGGTACCGCACCGGCGGGCAGCCCGGCGACATCCGTGGCGATGACGGCCAGGTAGGCGAACGTCGCGAAGGTGGCCCCGTTGACCGCGGCACCGAGCGCCAACGCGAGCCGCACCGACGGGGACCTCAGGGCGCGCAGTTCCCGCCTGACCGGCACGTCGGACCGGCCCGCCGCGTCGACGGGCGCCGACCGGAACACCAGCGCCAGCGCGGGCAGGCACAGGGCGGCGACCGCCCAGAAGGCCGAACGCCAGCCGGACCACTCGCCGAGCAGGGCACCCGCGGGCACGCCGACGACGCAGGACAGCGTGACCCCCGACATGAGGACGGCGGTCACCCGGGCCGTCCGGTCCCGTGGTGCCAGCGCGGTCGCGACGCTCATCGCGACCGCGAGGAATCCCGCATTGACGACCGCGGCGAGGACACGGGTCGCGAACAGCACGGCGACGTCGGTCGTGACCGCGCCGACGACATGCACGGCGACGAAGGCGGTGAGGAATCCCGCCAGCGCGCGACGGCGTGGCCAGCGCGCGCTCAGGGCGGCCATCAGCGGCGCCCCGACGATCATGCCGACGGCGTACGCGGAGGTCAGGCCGGCCGCGGCGGCCACGGACACGGACAGATCGCGGGCGATGCCCGGTACCAGACCGGACAGCATGAACTCGGAGGTGCCCTGCGCGAAGACGGCGAGGGCGAGGACATGGACGAAGAAGGGCACGGAGTCGGCTCCAGCGGTGGGGTGCGGGCAGCAACCTCCGCGTGCTGGACGCCTGGGGTCCACCCGGTGCCGACAGGGACACGAGGGCCGAGAATCAGACAGAGGGTTCGAGAACCGGACCAGACACACGGAGCACGTGTCCGGTCACCGGCAGCGGGCCGACCGAGAGTTGTCTCGCTCGGTGGTCAATGGACCGCGGGCCGCCGGGTGACCGGCGGCTCCGCTCTGTCCGCCTCTGGGCTCATCACCCCGCGCACGCTACCCGTGCCTCCGCGGGCGATCAACCGGGTTACGGGCTCCGTGAGCCGGTCGCCGCCCGGGAGCGCACCGCTGGCGGCCGTCCGCGTACCGGGCGGGCGCTCAGGCCGTCGCCTTGCGGATGTGCGCGAGCAGCGTGCGCAGCTGCGCGCGGTCCCCGGTGTCCAGCACGGCCGTCGCCTCGGCGAGGGCCAGCCGGTCCACCTCCTCCGCCTCGCGGTGGCAGCGCAGGCCCTCGTCGGTGAGGCGCAGCAGGACGGCCCGCCGGTCGTGCGGATGGCGTACCCGCTCCACCAGACCGTCGCGTTCCATGCTGTCGACGATGCTGGTCGTGGTCCGCGCCGCGACTCCGGTCAGCTCGCTCAGGTCCCGCATGCGCAGCGGCCGTTCGGCCCGGGCGAGCATGCGCAGGGCACGCAGCCGGGCGACCGAGGCGCCCGACGCGCGCAGCCGGACCTCCACGAACCGGCGCAACTGGTGGGTGGTCTCGTACAACTCGTCGATCAGGATGTCACTGCTGCCCTGCACTGCCATGGCGCTTCCCCGCTTCGTCCGATATCCCAATTCTATGAGCACACACATAATGAGTAGGCTCAGCATGTGCTGCTGTTCCGACGTCGTCCCGTCCCGTCCCTCCTCACCTCGTCCCGCCCCAGCCAGCGGCTGGTCGTCCCCGTCATGTGCGTCTGCGTGACGTTCCTCGCGATCGTCGACGGAGCGATCACCACCGTCGCCCTTCCCTCGATCGCCCGGCAGTTCGGGCTGACCACCGCCGCCCTGGACGGGGTGGTCGTGGTCTACCCGGTCTGTCTGGCCATGGCCATCCCCGCCTCGGCCTGGCTGGTGGAGCGGTTCGGCGACAAGCGGGTCCTGCTCACCGCGCTGACCGGCTTCCTCGGCTCCTCGATGCTGTGCGGCGCCGCCGCCGGCCTCGGACAGCTTGTCGCCTGCCGCGCGCTACAGGGTATGTCCGCCGGAGTACTGTTCCCGGCCTCCGCGGCCCTGCTGTTCTCCACCTTCGACTCCACGGAGCAGATGCGGATATCCCGGTACATGATCATTCCCCAGCAGGTGGCCCCCGCCGCCGCGCCGGTCCTCGGCGGACTGCTCGTGGACCATCTCTCCTGGCGCTGGGTGTTCTACGTCAACCTGCCGCTCGGCCTGCCCGCCGTGCTGTTCGGCCTGCTGTTCCTGGCGGGGCACCGCGGCCACCGGCCCGGCCGTTTCGACCTGCCGGGCCTGCTGCTGAGCGCGTCGGCCCTGGGCGCCCTGATGTTCGGCGTCTGCGAAGGACCCAACCGGGGCTGGACCTCCGTGACCGTGGTCGTCGCCCTGGTGCTCGGCGCGGTGCTGCTCGCCGCGGCCGTCGGCTTCGGCCTGCGCGCCAGGGAACCGCTGCTGAAGCTCCGCCTCTTCGCCGACCGGCTGTTCCGGGACACCAACCTCCTCAATCTGGTGGGCCTGGTGCCGATCATGGGTGCGCTGTACCTTGGTCCGCTCTTTCTCCAGCAGGGGCAGGGCCGTACCGCGCTGGAGTCCGGGACCAGCACCTTCCCGGAGGCGTTCGGAGTGCTGCTGACGGTCCAGGTCGTCGGTGTCTGGTACGCGCGGATCGGTCCGCGGCTCATCACCGGCTGCGCGCTGGCCGGTGTCAGCGCGTCCCTGCTGCTTCTGGCCACCTGCGACCAGGGCACCGGACTGTGGACCTTCCGCGGCTACATGTTCCTGCTCGGCGTGGCCATGGGCGGGTTCTTCCTGCCGACGACAGTGGCTTCGCTGGCGACCATCCACAGACGGGACCTGGCCCAGGCGTCCACGCTGAACACCGTCGTACGCCAGACCGGGGGAGCGCTCGCGCCCGCGGTCGTGACCACGGCCCTGGTCCTCGGCACCCCCGCGGCCGCCGTGGCCGACCCGCCGATCTCCGCCTATCAGCACGCCTATCTGGCCCTCGCGGTGATCGCCGCGGTGACCGCGGTCTTCGCCTTCACCCTCCCCGACGGCCCGGCCCGCGCCGCGGCCCGCGGCACCACCGCGTCCGGCGGTTCCGCCGTGCCGGGACGGCGACGGGAGAGCGCCCACTGAGCGCTCCGCCGGCCGGAACCGGCCCGGACCGGACGCCGAAAAAAATGCACAGGTGAAACTGTACAGGTCAAACTGAATAAACTACCGTCGGGGCATGAGCAACGACCGCAATGAGCCGTCGGCGTCGGCCGGCCGCGCCGCACAGGACGTCCGGGTGGTGCTGGGACGCCTGCGCCGCCGGGTGCGCAGCGTCTCCGACGCCGACGACCTCACCCTCTCCCAGGCATCCGTACTCGCCCGGCTCTCCAAGGACGGGCCCGCCGCCACGAGCGCCCTCGCGTCCGCCGAGGGCGTCCGCCACCAGTCCATGGCCGCCACCGTCGCGGCCCTCGACCGGCTCGGACTCGTCGAGCGCCGGCCCGACCCCACGGACGGCCGGCGCCGGCTCGTCGCCCTCACCGACGGCGGCCGGGCCCGGGCCGAGGGCGACCGGCAGGCCCGGCAGGAATGGCTGGCCGGAGCGCTCCAGGAGCAGTGCTCCGAGGCGGAGCGGCAGACGGTGATCGACGCGATGGCCGTCCTGGAAAGGCTGATCCAGCCATGACCGACCCCGGCGACGCACGACGGTCCGCCACTCGGGGGACGGCATCCGGGGAGGGGCGGCAGGACGAGCGGGGGGAGCGGTTCGACCGCAGGCTGATACCCCCGATGGTCGTCGGCGCGATACTCAACCCGATCAACTCGACCATCGTCGCCGTCGCCCTCGTGCCCATCGGCGTGGCCTTGGGCGCGCCTCCCGCGCAGACGGCCTGGCTGGTCTCCGGGCTCTATCTCGCGACGGCCCTCGGGCAGCCCGTGGTCGGACGGCTCATCGACCTCTTCGGGCCACGGCGGCTGTTCCTGTTCAGCACGTCGCTGGTCGGCATCGCCGGTCTGGCCGGCACCTTCGCCCCGAACCTGGGCGTGCTGATCGGAGCCCGCGTCCTGCTCGGCTTCGGCACCTGCGCGGGCTATCCGGCCGCGATGTCCCTGCTGCGCAGCGAAGCGGAACGGACCGGCCGGGACAGTCCCAGCGGGATACTGACCACGCTCGTGATCGCCGGCCAGACCATAGCCGTGGTCGGTCCCTCCCTCGGCGGACTGCTGATCGGCGTGGGCGGCTGGCGCGCCACGTTCGCCCTCAACGTTCCACTGGCCGTGGTCGCCGTGCTGCTCGGCGCGCTCCGTCTGCCGAAGCCGCCGGACCGCCGGCCGGGCGACGCCCGGCGCGCGACCGCCGAACTGGACCTCCCCGGCATGGCGCTGTTCGCCGCGATGCTGGTGACGCTGCTGCTGTTCCTGATGAACCCGCACCTGAACACCTGGTACCTGTCCGTGCTCACCGTCGCGGCCGCGGCCGCCTTCGCGCGCCGCGAACTGCGTACCGCCGTACCCTTCATCGACCTGCGGGTCCTCCGCGGCAACCTGCCCCTGCTGGCCACCTACGCCCGTGCTCTGGTGGCGTACTCCGTCTCCTACGCCTTCCTGTACGGGTTCACCCAGTGGAGCGAGGAGGGCCGCGGACTCTCCCCGTCCCAGGCCGGTCTCGTGCAACTCCCGCTGTTCCTGATGGGCATCGGCGTGTCGGCGCTCACCGGCCGCCGTAAGAGCGTCCTGGGCAAGCTCGCCGTCGGCGCCACGGGACAGCTCGTCGCGTGCGCGCTGATCCTCCTGGTGGGCGGCAGCAGCCCGATCTGGCTGCTGCTGGTCATCGCGTTGGTCTTCGGCGTGCCGCAGGGGCTCAGCAATCTCGCCCTGCAGAACTCCGTCTACTACCAGGCCGACAGCGAGCGCATGGGTTCGTCCGCCGGGCTGCTGCGCACCTTCGTCTACCTGGGCTCGATGATCGCTTCCGTCGCCACGGCGGCGGCATTCGGGCAGCACGCCGATACCACCGGACTGCACCACCTGGCGTGGTTCATGCTCGCCGCGGGCGCCTTGTTCCTGCTCCTGACCGTGTGCGACCGCGGCCTGCGCCGTGCCGCCGCCGAGGCGCGCGGGACCGACGCGGACGACGATCACGAGGACGCGTCCTGACCGCCGCCGTGCGCGGCTGCCCGGCCGGTACCGGGCACGGGTCGCCGAGTGCGCCGTGCGGATCTAGCGTGTGAGGCGTACGGACGTCTCCCCGGACGCGGACGGCCGAGGCGCGGGCCCCCGGGATCCCCGGCCGCCCCGACGCGGACCGGGCCGTGCGTACCGCCGCGGCCGTGCACCGTACCCGCGGTCCGGGCCGTCGGGCCGACCGGTCCCGCGTGCCGTGGCGGCGCCTGCTCCAGGAGGAGGAGAACCATGGTCAAACGTGACGACATCGACATGGAGAAGACGGTCCAGGAGTGGACGGACCGCCTTGTCAGCGACCAGCGGGCGGCGATGGACAAGGACCGTGCCCGGCAGCTGGTGCGGGGCATCTACCGTTCGGCCCAGGACGACCTGCTCAACCGCAACGCCCAGGCGGAGTACGAACGAGAGGAGTGACCCTCGCCGTGCGGGGCGATTCCGGGGGAGGCCGGGGTCACCGGGGTCCGCAACCGCCCCGGACCGGCGCGGAGGTGCGCGTGGCGGGTCAGCCGAGCGGTATCCCCGCCGTGCGCGAGGGCACGGCGTCGAGCGCGGCGAGCGTTGCGTCGTCGAAGGTGATGGCGCCCGCCGCGAGGTTCTCCTCCAGGTGACCGGTGTCCCCGGTGCCGGGGATGAGGAGGACGTTCTCGGCGTGCCCGAGCAGCCAGGCCAGGCCGATCTGCGACGCAGTGCGGCCGAGGGAGCGCGCCGCGGCGAGCACGGCCGGCTCCTCGGTCACCTTCGGCATCCCGGCGAAGGCGCCGCCGAGCGGGAAGAACGGAACCCAGGCGATGCCCTCGGCGGCACAGAGCCGCAGCACCTCCTCGTCGGTGCGGGTCACCATGCTGTAGGCGTTCTGCACGCACACGATGCCGGCCGGCAGCGCCCGGCGCAGCACGTCGTACGTCACCGCGCTCAGACCGATCGCGCCGATCTTGCCTTCGTCGCGCAGCCCGGTCAGCACCGCGAGCTGGTCGTCGACGTCGACCACCTGGTCGCCCTCGGCGCGCAGCCCCGGCCCGGCGTCGGTGCGCCGCAGGTTCACGACCGGGATCCGCTCCATGCCCAGGCCCGCGAGGTTGGCCTCGACGCTCGCCCGAAGCTGCTCGGGCCGCTGTGCGAGGCGCAGCGGCAGGGGACCGCCCGGGTCGGGGTCGGCTCCGACCTTGCTGACCACGACCACCTGGTCCTGGGGGCGGATCGCCTCCCGGATCAGGTCGTTGACGAATCCGTCGCCGTAGAACTGTGCGGTGTCGATGTGGTCCACGCCCAGCTCGACAGCGCGTCGCAGCAGCGCGAGACCGGCCTTGCGGTCGTCGTGCAGCCGCTCCAGCTGCATCGCCCCGTACCCGATGCGGGAGACGGTGCGGCCGGCCAGTCGGCCGGGGCCTCCGGGGCGCGGGGCGCCGGCGGACGTGACTGAGGTGGGGGGAGTACCGGCAGAGGTCATGAGAAATGTGTCTCCGTGAGACGATGAGAGAAGCGGAGGACCCTCCGCTCTGTCGACTGTAGCACTACCGGAGGTGCCTCCGTTTTGTCTTCGCCGGACCCGGTGCCCACGAGCGCCCGAACCGACCCGCAGACCGGACCCGACCGTCCCGTGCGCGCCGACGCGCGGCGCAACCGCGACAGGCTGGTCGCCGTCGCCCGGACCGCCTTCACCGCCGGTGGCGACAGCGTCACGCTGGAGGGGATCGCGCGCGCCGCCGGAGTCGGCATTGGCACGCTCTACCGCCACTTCCCCACGCGTGAGGCGCTCGTCGAGGCCGTCTACGCCGCCGAACTCGACGAATTGACCGCGAGCGCGCCCGCCCTGCTCGACGAGTTCCCGCCCGAAGTCGCCCTGCGCGCCTGGATGGACCGCTACGCGGCGTTCTTCGCGACGAAGCACGGAATGCTCGACGCCCTCCGCGTCAGCTGGGCGTCGGGTGGCGTCGCGATCTCCGGCACGCGGGAGCGCATCACCGCCGCCCTCGGCACGATCCTCGCGGCCGGAGCCCGTACCGGAGCACTGCGCGAGGACGTGGCCGCCGACGACGTCACGATGCTGCTGCTCGGCGTGTTCCTCTCGCAGGGCGGCGACCGCGCGCCGGAGCAGACCGCCCGGCTGCTGGACCTCGTCGTCGACGCCGTGCGCCCGTAGCCCGCCGGTGCCGGGCGGGGCCGCCGTCCGCCTCGACGCCCGGCGCCGGCCGCGGCCCGGCCGCGACGGCGGGCCGGGCCCCACGGCCGCCGCTCGTCGGGAGGCGGTCCGGGCGCGGCCCGCGTGCACGGAGACGCTCCGAGCGCATCGACGGAGTTCCTATACGATTTCTGCGCGATCGTCGCATCGATATGGCTGGATTCAGGTGATTCACCGTCATGTCGCCCTGCCCGCCTCTCGGGACGATGAACCCAGGCACCAGGGATGATCGCCGTCGATCGTGCGGTTCGAAGGGTTGACGCGGGATCGGGTGTGACTGAACATCGCCATGTCAATTTCCTATTTGATTTCTGGGGGAGTGATGGGGATGCGTCTCCCGACCCGTTCCGTTCTGCCAGGAGTTGTCGCTGTCGTCGTGCTCATGGCCGGGTCGACGGCCTGCACCATCAGGACCTCCGGCGCGTCCTCGGACGGCCGGGCCGCCGCGCCCGTCCGCACCGGTACCGGCTCGGCCGAACTGACCGACGGGTCGGGCGTCAAGGTGGCCCTCGTACCCGGCGGCGCGCACCCGTACTTCCAGCCCTGGAAGGCGGCGGGCGCCGCGGCGCAGCAGCAGTACGGTCTCGGCGACGTGACGTTCGACGAGACCTCCGAGTGGGACCAGCAGAAGCAGGACGACCTGCTCTCCACCCTCGCGGCCCGCGGCTACAACGCGTTCGGGGTCTTCGGGGTCTCGCCCACCGACATCAACACCACCTTCGCCGACCTCAGGGCGCAGGGCTTCGCTGTGGCCTCGCTCGCCTCGTGCCCGGCCGGTGACACCGACGAGGCCGACTTCTGCCTCTCCACCGACGTGAAGGCCGCCGCCTACAAGGCGGCCAAGGCCGCGATCGACGCCATGGGCGGCAGGGGCACGCTCGTCCACCTCACCGGCAACAACGTCGACGCCAACACACAGATGCGGATCAAGGGCGTGAACGAGGCCGTCAAGGAGTCCGGCGGCAAGGTGAAGCTGCTCCAGACCATCACCGACGTCGACAAGGACCTGCAGACCGCGCAGAAGGCGGTCTCCGACCTGCTCGCGGCCAAGGGCGACCAGATCCAGGCGATCGTCACCACCGCCTACAACCCGGCCGTCGCCGCCGCGGACGCGGTCAAGAGGTCCGGATCCCACGCCAAGGTCGTCGCCATCGACGACGACGCCAAGATCCTCGGCGCGATCAGGGACGGCTCGGTCGCCGCGACCGTCGTGCAGAACCCCGTGGGGCAGGCCGAGGTCGGGACCTGGGCACTGGCACTGCTGCAGACGAAGCAGTGCACCATGCGCCACCCGGGCCAGATCGTCGACTCCGGTTCGTTCGTGGTCACGAAGACGAACGTGGGCACCTACGACACGGCCCGCGAGGCGAAGACCCAGGACCTGAAGAAACAGTTCGCGAGCACCGTCCTGGCCTGCAAGTGACCACCGTCGACACCACGGAGAGCGGACCTCACACGATGACCGTCATCACGACCGCCACGGCCCTGCTCGCCGACATCGCAGTGGAGAAGGACCGTACGGACGCCGTGCAGGCATTCGTCAAACAGGAGACGATCCTCGTCGAACTCACCACCGACGACGGCCTCCAGGGCACGGGCTACGCCTATACGATCGGCACCGGCGGATCGTCCGTCCTGGCCCTGCTCCGCGACCACCTGCTGCCCCTCCTCGTCGGAGCGGACGCCCGCAACGTCGAAGCACTCTGGAAGCGGCTGTTCTCCGCGACACGGGCCACCACCACCGGTGCCCTCACCTCCCTCGCCCTCGCCGCCGTGGACACCGCCCTGTGGGACCTGCGGTGCAAACGCGCCGGCGAACCGCTGTGGCGGCTGGCCGGCGGCCACCGCAGGGAGGTCCCGCTCTACGACACCGAAGGCGGCTGGCTCCACCTGAGCACCGACGAACTGGTCGAATCCGCGCTCCGGGCGCAGCAGGCCGGGTGGGCGGGCGTCAAGATCAAGGTGGGGAAGCCGCATGTGGCCGAGGACGCCGAACGACTGCGGGCGGTCCGCGAGGCGGTCGGCCCGTCGCTGCACATCATGACCGACGCCAACCAGTCGCAGACCGCCTCCTCGGCGCTCCAACTCGCGGCCGCCCTGGAACCCTACGGCCCGTACTGGCTGGAGGAACCCCTCCCCGCCGACGACATCAGCGGTCACGCCCGCCTCGCCGCCGCCACCAGAATTCCCGTCGCCGTCGGCGAGTCCATGTACTCCGCCATGCAGTTCCGCATCTACCTGGAGGCGGGCGCCGCCTCGGTCGTACAGGTCGACGCGGCGCGCGTGGGCGGCATCACACCGTGGCTGAAGGTCGCGCACACCGCGGAGAGCCACAACGCCGTGGTCTGCCCGCACTTCCTGATGGAACTGCACGTCAGCCTGGCCGCCGCGGTACCCAACGGCATGTTCGTCGAATACATCCCGCAGTTGCGAGCGGTGACCCGCACCGAACTGACGGTCCGTGACGGCCTGGCCGTGGCACCGGACGAGCCGGGCATCGGGATCGACTGGGACCTGGACGCCGTCGAGAACAGGAGGGTGGCATGACGACACCCGTCACGGCGCCGGAGAACGACAGCAGGTCCGACGGGACGGCCGGGCCGCGGCCCGCGCACCGGCTGCCGTTCTGGGTGAACCAGCGGCTCGGCCTGCTGGTGCTCACCCTCGCTCTCGCCGCGGTGTTCGGCGTGCTGCGGCCGGCCTTCCTCGACCAGCGCCTCGTGCTGTTCCCCCTGCTGCGGGACGTCTCGACGCTGACCGTGGTGGCGCTCGCCCAGATGGTGGTCCTCTCCGTGGGACACATGAACCTCGCCGTCGGCCGGATGGCGGCCTTCGGCGCCCTCTTCGCCGGCCTCGGCTACGACCGGCTCCACCTGCCGCTCCAACTCGGCCTGCTCCTGTGCCTGTTCGCCGGCGCCGCAGTCGGCGCCCTGGCCGGCTGGATCATCGCCCGGACCGGAGTGAGTTCCTTCGTGGTCACCCTGGCCATGGACTTCGCCCTGCTGGGCCTGGTCTCCCTGCTCTACTCGGCGCTGACCGAGAACGCGGCCTTCACCACCCGGCCGAGCGGGCTGATGGCCCTGCGTTCCTTCTCGCTCGCCGACATCTGCGTCGGCCGGGTCTGCGGATCCCCTGCCATTCCGCAGATGGCGCAGTTCACGGTCCTGGCGCTGGCCGGTCTCGGCTTCCTGTACGCCCGTACCCGCATCGGCCGGGAACTGCTGCTGACCGGGGCCAATCCGGCGGCGGCGGAGCTGTCGGGCATCCCCACGGGCCGCCGGGTGATCCTCGCGCACACCCTCTCCGGGCTGCTCGCCGCGCTCGCCGGATTCATGGCGGGCGCCGGCACCGGGACCTTCCGCGCCTCCATCGGCGAGGACTTCATGCTGCCCTCGTTCCTCGGCGCGGTCCTCGGCGGCACCCTCCTCACCGGCGGTGTCGTCTCCGTGCTCGGCGTGCTGCTCGGCACCTCCCTGGTCGGCGTCATCCGCAAGGGCCTCGACCTGCTCGGCGTCGGCCTGGAAAGCCTCAACATCTACCTCGGCTGCGTCCTCCTGCTGGCCCTGTCGGCCGACCGGGTGCGCACCGTCGTGTCCTACCGCAAGGTGGTGCGCTCCACGTGATCACCCTCGACGGCCGCGCGGCCCGCACCGGCGCGGTCCTGCGCCGCTTCGCCCGGTCCACGACCATGACGCTGCTGTGCGTGACGGTGGCCGGATACCTCGCCCTGGGGCTCGCCTCCTCCGGTGACTTCTTCCAGGGACCGGCGACCCGGACCTTCCTGCAGTACCTGGCGACGCCCATCCTCATCGGACTCGCCCAGATGGCCGCGCTCTGTGTCGGACAACTCAACCTCGCCGTCGGTGCCCTGGGCGGCTTCACCGCCTGTCTGACGGGCGCCCTCATGACCGACAGCGGTGTCCCGGCACCGGTCGCCGTCGTGGCGGGTGTGGCCGTGGCGACCCTGGTCGGCCTGATGACCGGCGTGTTCATCGTCGTCACACGGATCAACGGCTTCATCGTCACGCTCGGAACGATGACCATCCTGCTGGGCGCCCAGTACCGGCTGACCGGCACCCGCACCATCGACGGCTACTCCCCGGCCCTCAGGGACCTCGGCCGGGCCGCCCCGCTGAACCTCCCGCTGGTGTTCCTGACCGCGCTGGCCGCGGCGGCCCTGCTGGCCGCGTTCATGCACCGCGCGACCGCCGGCCGGCGACTCCTGGCGGCGGGCGGCAACCCGCTGGCGGCGCGGCTGTCCGGCATCTCCACCGACCGGCAGATCGTGCTGGCCCACACCCTGTCCGGCCTGCTGGTCGGCGTCGCCGCCGTGACCGCGACGGCATCGCTGCCCGGTGTCAACAGCAGCGTCGGCGGCGACTGGCTGCTGCCGAGCTTCGCCGCTCCGATCATCGGCGGCGTCGCGCTGAACGGCGGGTCCGTCGCGGTGCTCGGCACGGTGCTGGCGGCGTTCGTGATGCGGCTCATCGATGCCGCGCGCGCCCAGTTCTCGCTCGACCCGAGCTGGGTGAACTTCCTCATCGGACTGGTCGTGCTCGGCACGGTGGTCGGCGGCCACATCCACCGGACACACCTGGAAAGGCAGGGGAAGGCGCAGGGACGAACCCCGCCGGTGCCCGTCGGCCGCGGACCGACGGCCGACGCCGCCCCGCCGAACGCGAAAGGTACGCGATGAGCGACGTCCTTCTCGAATGCACGCAGATCGTCAAGGTCTTTCCCGGAGTGCGCGCCCTGGACGGCGTCGGCCTGCACCTGACGGCCGGATCCGTGCACGCGCTGCTGGGCGAGAACGGTGCGGGGAAGTCCACCCTCATCAAGGTCCTGACCGGCGTCCACACACCCGACGGCGGCCGGCTCACCCGGCGCGGCGACGAGGTCCACCTGCGCACGCCGCTGGACGCCACCCGGACCGGCATCGGCGTCGTCCACCAGGAACGCAACCTCATACCCGGCTTCTCGGTGGCGGAGAACATCACGTTGCAGAACCCGCCCGCCCGCCGCGGAGTCGTCGACCGCACGGCCATGGACGCCCCCGCCCTGCGCTGCCTGGCGGAACTGGGCCTGGACCTCGACCCGCACCAGCCGGTACGTGAACTGTCCGTGGCCCAGCAGCAGTTGGTGGAGATCGCGAAGGCGCTGTACACCGAGAGCGAGGTACTGCTCCTCGACGAGCCGACCGCCTCCCTGTCCCCGCAGGAGGCCGACCGCCTCTTCGACGTCGTCCGGCGGCTGACGGCCCGTGACACCTGTGTCGTCTTCGTCAGCCACAAGCTCGAAGAGGTCTTCGCGGTCTGCGACACCGTCACCGTGCTGCGGGACGGCAGATCGGTGCTGGAGTCCGCACCGCTCGCCGACCACACCCACGACGACATCGTGAACCTGATGGTCGGCCGCGCGCACACGGCGACCGAGATGCGGCCACGCACCCCGGACCGGACGGCCGTCCCGGTCCTCGAACTCGACGGGATCGCCACCGCCGACGGCCACCGCGACATCAGCCTGGCGGTGCGGCCCGGCGAGATCGTCGGCCTCTACGGACTTGTCGGCGCCGGACGCAGCGAACTGGTCAAGGCCGTACTGGGCCTCGACCGGGTCACCGGCGGCGAGATCAGGATGCACGGCAGACCGGTCCGGATCGACTCGCCCCGCCAGGCGCTGCACGAGTTCGGCATCGGCTACCTGACCGAGAACCGCAAGGAAGAGGGCGTCTTCCTGGAGCAGCCCATCCACCGCAACATCACGGTCACCGTATGGCGGAGGCTGGCGAAGGCCCTCGGGTACGTATCCGCCGCTGAGGAGCACAAGGTGGCGCAGGACCTGGTCGAACGCCTCGGCATCCGGATCTCGGGGCTCGGACAGAACGCCGGTGAACTGTCCGGCGGCAACCAGCAGAAGGTGAGCCTGGCGAAATGGCTCGCCGCCGACACCCGGCTGCTCGTCGTCGACGAGCCGACCGTGGGCATCGACGTGCGCACCAAGCACGCCTTCCACGAACTCCTGTGGGACCTGGCCCGCGGTGGCCTGCCGATCCTGCTGATCAGCAGCGACCTCACCGAGATGATCACGCTGGCGGACCGTGTCCTCGTCATGGCCGGCCACCGCGTCCGCGGCGAACTCGACAACGACCGCGACTACGAACGGATGAGCGGCCGGATCATCCGCATCATCCACGACCGCACACTCCCGGCCGTGACCGCGCGGCAGGCGGCACAGCCGTGAGCGCCCACCGGCTGCGGATGCCCTGACCGGCCCGGGCACCCGCGCGACCGAGCCGGCCGGGCAACGTCCTCACCTCGGTAAACTGCTCCGGTCCGACACCCCGGAGCGGCAGGAGCAGGAGAACGGATGCCACCGTACGACAGTCCCGCCGCCCGGGGTCCGGAGCCCGAAGCAGGCGGCCGGGCCGCCCGGCCCGGCCGACAGGTCCTCTCGGACAGCGTCTACGAACAGATCAAGGCCATGGTCATGGACCATGAGATCGCCCCCGGCGCACGCGTCGGGATCGAGGCGCTGTCGCGTGCCCTCGGGGTCTCGCCCACCCCCGTCCGTGAGGCGCTGGCCAGACTCGAATCCGACGGGCTCGTGGTGAAGAGGTCGCTGTCCGGGTACCGGGCGACCGAACTGCTGACCCGCGAGGGCCTTGAGGAACTCTTCGAGATGCGCCTCCTCCTGGAGCCGAGGGCCGCGGCGCTCGCCGCCGTCCACGCCACCGAGGAGCAACTCGACTCCATCGAACGGCTCGTGGAGGAGATGCAGTCGCAACCTGGCCCGACGGGACGGTACGCGGACTACCGTGACTTCGCCGCTCTCGACCAGCGCTTCCACGACGCCGTCGCGTCGGCCTCGCACCGTTCGCTGCTCGTCGACGCGGTGGAACGTCTCCACTCCCATCTGCATGTCTTCCGGCTCAGAAGTGCCGCAAGCGCCGACGACCCCACGCTGGCGGAACACGAACGGGTCGTCCGCGCGATCCTGCGCCGCAAACCCGACCGTGCCGCGGAGGCCATGGCCGAGCACCTGGCGCGCAGCCTGCGGCGCCAACTGGACCAGGACCCGGGGGCCTGACCAGCGGCGCGGAACCGCCCGCTCGGCGTGCCGTGGTGTCAGCGTGCCGTAGTGAGGGAGCCGGCGACCGCGGCGAGCAGGGCGTCCCCGTCGGCGGCCGAGCCGTCCGCGGCCCAGCAGACGTACCCGTCGGGACGGACGAGCAGGGCGGTGGCGCCCAGATCCTCGGTGCACCTGGCGCGGACGAGGTCGACCCGTGGCGGGAGCCGGAGGCCGGCCGGGACGGTCCTGGCCAGATCCAGCAGGACCGCGTGGCCCGAACCGAACAGCGTCGCCGGCCGGACCGGACCGGCGTCGGTGACCAGGTCGGCGTCCGGCATGCGCCGTCCGGTGAGCGGATGGTCCCCGGACAGGTCGTAGCGCAGCGAGAGGCCGGACATCAGCCCGGCGAGATGGCGGTTGGTGTCGGGCAGCCGCAGCAGGTCGGTGACGATGTCACGGAGGGCGGCCACGTCCTCGCTCGGGTTCGCGTCGGCCAGGACCCGCTGTGCCGAGGTGTGCCGCAGGACCTGCGCCGCGACCGGATGCCGTTCGTCGTGGTAGCTGTCCAGCAGGCCGTTCGGCGCCCGGTCCTGGACGGCCGCGGCCAGTTTCCAGCCGAGGTTGAACGCGTCCTGTATGCCGAGGTTGAGACCCTGGCCGCCCAGCGGCGAGTGGATGTGCGCGGCGTCGCCCGCGAACAGGACACGGCCCACGCGGTAGTGCTCCAGTTGCCGGGTGGCGTCGGAGAACCGCGAGGAGTTTTCCACGGCGCCGAGAACGGTCTGCTCGCCGTACACGGCGTGCAGCGCCGCGGTGATCTCCTCGCGGGTGACGGGGGTGTCGCGGGCGGTGTCCGCCTGCTCGGCGTGCCCGAAGGTGATCCGGTACCGGTCACCGCCGAGCGGGACCAGCATGGCCCAGTGGCCGCCCGCACGACGGGTCAGACTGCTCATGTGCCCGATCTGCCGGGGCACCAGCGGCGACACGGCGGACAGACGGATGTCGGCCAGCACCGCCTGGTGCGTCCCGGGCCGGCCGGGAAACGGCAGCCCGAGCAGTTTTCGCACCGTACTGTGACCGCCGTCGCAGGCCACCAGGTGACGAGCCCGCACCCGCAGGCCGTCCGCGGTCACGACCACACCGTCGGCGTCGGGTTCGACCCCTGAGACGGCGGCGCCGCGCAGCACCCGTGCGCCGGCCGCGACCACCCGTTCTTCGAGCACCTCCTCGATCTCCCACTGCGGGATCGCGATCGGAAAGGGATGCCGGGTCCGCCAGGGTGTGCAGTCCAAGGGCACGGGCAGGGCCGCGAAATGCCCGCCCACCGGATCGCGCGGCACGGCCCGCCGCAGCAGCGGCTCCAGCAGCCCGCGCGAGTCGAGCAGTTCGGCGGTACGGGGCTGGATCCCGCCGCCCTTCACCTGCTCGACGCGCCGGGGCAACTGTTCCACCAGCAGGGTCCTGACCCCGGCCAGAGCCAGTTCGTACGCCAGCGTCAGCCCGGTCGGACCGGCACCCACGACGACCACCTCGGCCGTGCTCTCCGCCACCGCGGACACACCTTCCACCACCGTCGCTCCTCCTCATCTCTCGCCTGAGAGGAAATGTATACCAGGTGTAGAAATTCCCTCGGGGTAGCTGTCTGCTACGATGGATGCCGTGGACGGCAAGCCAGGGCTACGGGAGCGGAAGAAGCAGCGGACCCACGCGGCGATCTCCGACGCGGCGATCAGGCTGTTCCTCGAACACGGCTTCCAGCAGGTCTCGGTGGCCCAGGTGGCCGAGGCGGCCGAGGTGTCCAAACGGACGCTTTTCGCCTACTTCCCCTCGAAGGAAGACCTCGTGGTGCACCGCCTCGCCGACCACGAGAGTGAAGCCGCACGCGTCGTACGGGCCCGGCCGCCGCGCACCGCCGCGCTGACCGCACTGCGCGAGCACTTCCTCGACGGGCTGCGCGAACGGGACCCCATCACCGGTCTCAACGATCATCCCCAGGTGCGCACCCTCACCCGGATGATCCTCGACACGCCCTCACTGGTGGCCCGGATGGAGCGGTTCAAGGCGGGCGCCGAACGCGCGCTCGCCGAGGCCCTGCGGGAGACGTCCGGCATCCCGGAACTCACGGCGCGGCTGGCCGCCGTCCAGATCGTCGGGGTCCAGTGGGCCCTGGCGGGGGACAACGCCGAACGCCTCGCCCACGGAGAATCGGCCGACGCGCGCTACCCGGGTGCGGTGGCCGACGCGGAACACGCGTTCGCGCTGCTGGAGAACGGACTGCGGCAACCGACCCGGCGGCGGTGACGGGCCGCCCCCGAATGGCAGACGGCGACGCCGAACGGCAGACGGCGACGCCGGCCGGCGGGCCGGACCGGCCTTCGGCCTGCGGACCGGTCGGCGGGCGGGGCGCGGCCGGCTGTCCCGTCCGGTCCTACGGCACCCAGCGGTAGACCAGCACCTTGTTGAAGAGGTCCTCCTCGACGGTCACCAGGTACTCACCGGTGGAGCGCCGCACCGCCGAGACGCCGTACGGAATGTCGACCCACCCCGTCCGGTCGGCCCCGCCGACGGTGCCGTCCGGGACCCAAGTGCCCACGGCCGCCCCGTCGCCGGCCCGGAAGACCCAGACCTTGCCGCGGGTCTGGACGCCCACGCTGAAGACGTAGTTTCCCGCCCAGGCGAGCCCCACCGTCGTCACCAGCGGCGTGGTCGAGGTGTCCCAGGGCAGTTGGATGGTCCAGGTCGGCGTGCGATTGCCGGTGCTCCAGCGGTCGTAGCGGGCGAGGACCTTGCCCGCCTCCTTCCAGTAGGCGTTCTCGAACGGGGCGGTCGGCGTGTAGCCGGACATATACATGACGTCGGTGACCGGGTCGTAGCGCAGCCTGCGGACGGTGGTGAACGGCGCGGGCAGCGGGATCGTCACCATGCTGGCGTAGTCGTACACCGGGTTGCCCTGGCCGTCGAAGCCCTGGAGGGGGTAGCGCCGCAGATCGCGGTCCCCGCCCTCCCAGACGTCGCCGTCGGTGTCGACGAACCACACCCAGCAGTTGCCGGGGGAGTTGAGCCCGGTGCCCGGCTGGAGGTATTCCCCGGCCTCGAACGCGCCGTTCCCGCTCATGTCGCGCCAGATCCACTGGCCCTTCTCGGGCTGGTACGGCGGCCAACTCGGGTCGTCGCCGGTCCAGTGCTGTTTGAAGAAGGCCCCCGAGGGTTTCGCTATCTCGCCCTCGAAGCGGTAGACGAGCAGGTGCGAGCAGTACATCCCGGTGACGTACATGTACAGGGAGCCGTTCATCCGCACCAGGAACGGCGAGGCCGCATGGTGCTGGTGTCCGGTCAGGAACAGCCGGGCGTCCTGCGGGTACTTGACCGAGTCCAGCGAGTAGCCGCGCAGGGCCGCGTCCTTGCCCGGCGGCTTGCCGACGTCAAGGCGGAAGTGGCACTGCTTGGTGTAGACGTCCAGACCGTCGGACTGCGGATCGAAGTCCGCGGCGTCGACGAACGCGCAGCCCATGAGCTGCCAGACGGGACTGCCCGTCGGGTCGAACTTGCGGATCCACGAGCCGAACTCGCACGTCGCCACGTACACGTTGCCCGCCGAGTCGCCGCCGACCCCGCTGATCCCGAAGAACTTGTCGGCGATGTTCCGGCCCGGGGTGCCCGCCCCGACGCCGCCGGCCTGGCCCAGGCTGCGCGACAGCACCGGAGTCCCGGACAGGTTTCCGTAGGTGTGGACCTGGCGGAGCGGGCCGTTGTCGCCGACCAGCAGGTCTCCGTGGACGTCGATCGCCAGCGAGGTCGGGATCCAGTCCTTGGACGGTCCGCTGATGGTTCCCGGCAGCGCGCCGCCGGTGTTGGAGAAGTGCAGGACGCGGGCCGGCCGCGCGGGATCGACGTGCCAGAAGTGCCCGTCGCCGGTGTCGCGGGTGATGTTCTCCACGACCCAGATGCCCCCCGCGGCGTCGATCGCCACGGCGCCGGGCTGGTTGACGCTCCAACTGCGCAGCAGGGTCCCGGTGGCCGCGTCGAAGACCTTCACCTGGTTTGCCACCCGGTCGGTGGCCACCACCTGCGTCGCCGACGCGGCTGCCGCGGCCGGCGGGCTGCCCACGGCGAACGTCAGTGATGTGCCGGTGCCGTTGAGGTTGAACCGGGTCAGCCCGTTGCCCACGGACAGATACGCGTACGACCCGCTGACCGCGACCGCGTCGCCGTTGGCCCCCTTGCAGTTCCCGACGAGGTGCCCGTCCTTGTAGATGCCCGCGTAGTTGCCGCCCTCGTCCCAGAAACTGACCGTGTAGACCGTGCCGTCCGCGGTGACGGCGATGTCGAAGACGAAGTCCTGCACCCATTCGGTGGCCCCGGGGAAGGAGTTCCCGATCCAGGAGGTGACGACGCCCGTCGTGGTGGCGGCCGGGGAGGCACCCGCCGCCGGCCCGGCGAGGTCCGTCCGCGCGGTGCCGGGTGCGGCCGCCGCGGTGGCGGCACCCCCGGCGGAGAACGCACCGGCCAGGCCCACGGCGAGCGCGGCGTTCGTTCCGTAGGCGAGCGCCTGACGACGGGTGAGGGCACCCTTGCCGGATGCGGGGAGGTTCCGGTCCGGTTTCCTGTCGCTCATGATCAGGATCCTTTGTTCGGCGAGCCGCTTCCGGCTGATCAAAGGCAAGTGACCGTTCACGTGACTGTGTTGAAGCTAGAACCCGCCGCGAGACGCGTCAATCCATGTGCACCGCCTTCCAAAGGGACGATCGTGATCCTTATGATGCGGAGGACTTCAAGTGAGCGATCACGGACAGGGGTTCCGCGTGTCCCAACGGCCGACCCTGCGCACCGTCGCGGCCGAGGCAGGGGTCTCCCACCAGACCGTCTCCCGGGTGGCCAACGGCGACCCCACGGTCACCGACGAGGTCCGCAGCAAGGTGCTCGCCGCCATGCGCCGGCTCGACTACCGGCCGAGCGCGGGCGCCCGCGCCCTGGCGAGCGGACGCACCGAGGTGGTCGGCGTGGTCCTCCCGCACAACCCCGACTTCGCGTTCTCCAACGACCACCTGATCCGTCTGGTCGGCGGCGCGGACCAGGAACTGGCCGCCCGCGGCTACGGCATGCTCCTGTCCACCCGGGAGGAGCCCGACGACGCGGCCTCCGCCCACCGCCGCTTCACCCGGCGCCGCCAGGTCGACGGCCTGCTCGTGGAGGCCGGACTCGGTGGCGAGGCGCTGCCCGCGCTCCGGTCGGCCGGCTATCCCACGATCGTGATCGGTTACACCGACGAGCAGTTGCACTGCGTCCACCCCGACGACGAGGGCGGGGCCTACGCGGTCGTCCAGCACCTGCTCGCCCTCGGACACCGCCGGATCGGTATCGTGGGCGGGCCGCCGGAGAACCGGCTGGCCATGGCCGCCCGGCTGCGCGGGCTGCGCCGCGCCTTCGCCGACGCGCGCCGTCCGCTCCCCGACGACCTGATGGAGAGCGGCGACTTCACCACGGCGTCCGGCCATGCCGCGGCCGGACGGCTGCTGGCCCGGCCCGAGCCGCCCACCGCGATCTTCGCGTTCAACGACGGCATGGCGTTCGGGGTGCTGCGCCGGCTGCGGGAGGACGGACTGGCCGTGCCCGGTGACGTCTCGGTCGCGGGCTTCGACGACACCGCCGCCGCGGAACTCGTCGACCCGCCGCTGACCAGTGTCAGCCCGCACAGCGTCGAGGTGGGCCGGCGCGCGGCGCGGATCCTGCTGGACCTCCTGGAAGGACGTCCGCCGGCGCTGCGCGAGAACGTCGTGCCGAGCACCTTGAAGGTGCGCGCGTCGACCGCCCCGCCCCGCCCGGCGGACTGACCACGGGAGCTGGCCTTCGCCGACCACGGGCCCGACGGCCGGAGGTCCGGCGATCAGAGGTCCCGACGGGCGGGCGCCCGGCCGCAGTTGGCTTCCCCGTGCTACCGGCTCGGGCCGCAGTCGGCTCCCCGCCGCTACCGGCTACGGACGTAGCCGGTCGGCTTCCCGCTGCCACCGCTCCGGTGGCAGCCGGCTTCCTGGCGCAACCGGCCCCGGACACCCGGACGCCCCGCCCGGACGCCCGGAAGCCGACGGGACCCGCGCCGGAGCGGACTCGGCCGGGAGCCGGACCCGGTTCTCCACGCCGGGCCCGGGCACGAACGCCGACAGGTACCGGTCGCCGCCTGCGGCGGACGCCGGGACCCGGGAGCGACCGGACCTGCCGAGGGTGTCCGGCGTCCGGGAGTTCCCACGGACCGGGCCGGCCCGCCCGTACGGGGAGGCCCCGGAGCACCGCCGTGTCGCTTTGGGCTCCGAGGACCCGGAGGGTTCGCGCGGACGGGCCGGTTCGCGGCCCGGCAACCCCCACACGCACGGACCCGTGCGGCGGCAGGCGCGGACGACGGACCGCTCGCACCGGCGTCCGGCGGACCCGTGCGCGCCGCGGGTGACGCGCCCGTCCGGGACGGCCGGGCCGGGGCGGAACGGGCCCTTACAGAAAGGGTCCGAACCGGCCCCGGACCCGTCGCACGCAGGGCATTCGGACCCGTCAGAGCGGTGGTCGGCATGGCGTAGGGTGACCTTCGCGGCCCCGGCGGCCGTAGGGTCGTCCGCGAGACGACCTCGGCGGCCTCTTGGCGCCGTGCGCCGAGAGGAGCGTTCCGTCCATGACCACACCGAGGCCGAGCACCGCCAGGCCGCGGCGTCCCACGATGGTCGATGTCGCCCGCGAGGCCGGTGTCAGCCTCAAGACGGTCTCGCGCGTGGTCAACGGAGTCTCGTCCGTCGACCCGGAACTCGCCGAGCGGGTGCTCACCGCCGTGGCCCGGCTGGGGTTCCGCCGCAACAACATGGCCCGCGACCTGCGTTCGCGCAGCACCTCGGCGACGGTCGGACTGCTGATAGAGGACCTCGCCAACCCGTTCTACGCGGGCATCGCCGCGGCCGTCGAGCAGTGCGCCCTGGAGAACGACACGCTGCTGATCACCGCCAGTTCGGAGGAGGACGCCGAACGGGAACGCCGCCTCCTGCTGCGGATGTGCGAGAACCGGGTGGACGGGCTGCTGGTCGTCCCGGCGGGCAGCACCGCCGACCACGCCTATCTGCGCGCCGAGATCGAGATGGGCATCCCGGCCGTCTTCCTCGACCGCCCGCCGACGAACCTGCGCGCCGACACCGTGCTCATCGACAACGAAGCGGGCGCGCGGGCCGCGATCGAGCACCTGGTGGAACGCGGCCACGAACGGATCGGCGTGCTGTCGGACTGGCTGAGCATCCACCCCATGGCGCGACGGCTGGCGGCCGCCGAAGAAGCCCTCGAACGGGGCGGGTTGCCCTACCGGCCCGACCTGATCAGATACGGCCTGCACACCCTGGCGGAGACCGAGGCGGCGGTCGGGACGATGCTCGCCGGGACCGAGCCGCCGACCGCCCTGTTCGCGCTCAACAACCGGATCACGCTCGCCGCCCTCGGCGCGCTCAACCGGCTGGGGCGGGACGTGGCCGTGATCGGCTTCGACGACTTCGAGACCGCCGGTCTGATGGCCCGTCCGCTCACCGTCGTGTCGTACGACGTCCGCGCCATCGGAAGGATCGGCGCCGAGCTGCTCTTCCAACGGATAGCGGGGGACAAGTCCCGGCCGCGGACGGTCGTGGTCCCCACGACGCTGGTCGAGCGCGGCACCTCCGGCACGCCTGCGGCGAGTTGATCCACCGTCAGGCGGTGGCACGGAGCTTGTCGAAGCTCTAGGCAACGTTGTCTCGGATGGCTATGGTTCACGACTGGCCCCCGAAGGGCGACAGGGCGGGCCGCCCGGCGGTGTGATCCGGCGCTTCTAATTCTGCTGATATCAACCGCCTTGGGGTCTTTTGCCGTCAGAGGCAACGTTGTCTCACTGCTCTTGTCCCACTGCTCTTGTCTCACTGTCCTTGTCTAGGCCCGCACCTCGGAGAGGAACGGCGATGGCGGACTTCATGGATCTGGCGCGGTTGTGGGCCGGCCATGACACGGTGTACGCGCACGGCGTGGCGGTCAGCCGGCTGACCGAGGGGCCGCGCCCCGATCTCGAGCAGGACGCGGACGGCGCGGTGATCCATCTGCCGGCCGCCGGGACCGCGACGACGACCGTGCTCCGCCTGGACGTTCCGCTGGGCGACGCCGTCGGCTACTGGCACCCCGCGGCCGGCTGGGACCGCCACCTCACCGCCGACTGGGCGAGCCCCTGGCGCGCCGTCGGCCTCGTCGACTCGGCGCCGCTGGGCTGCCTCCACGACTCGGCGGGCCGGGCCCTGCTCGCCTTCGCGGCCGACCGGGTCACCGCGACCACCCGGATCCGGTTCGGCGTCCACGAGGAATCGGCACGCTTCGGCGTCTGGCTGGCCATGGACCTGGCCCCGGACGAGCACTGCCGGATCCGGGTCAGGGCCGCCGGACAGCCCGTCGCCGACGCGTTGCGCGCCCTGACCGCGGCGCTCGCGCCCGGCGACGCGCTCCCGGTGCCCGAGGCGGCCCGCACCCCGGCCTATTCGACGTGGTACTCGCTGCACCGGGAGGTGGACGCGGCGCGGGTCGAGGCCGAGGCCCGGCACGCGGCCGAGGCGGGCTGCGGGGTGCTCCTGCTGGACGACGGCTGGCAGTCGCGCGCCCAGGGCCCCGGCTACTCCGGCAGCGGCGACTGGACGCCGGACCCGGCGAAGTTCCCCGACTTCGCCGCGCACGTCCGCACCGTGCAGGGCCTCGGCCTGCGCTACGTCGCCTGGATCGCACCGCTGCTCCTGGGCGAGCAAACCGAGGCGTACCGGAGGCTGCGCGACATCGCCCCGCACGCCGTCCCCAGGCTGTCCTGCCGGGTTCTCGACCCGCGGCGCGACGAGGCACGGCGGTTCGTCGTCGACTCCTGCGCCGAACTCGTCGGCCGGTACGGCCTGGACGGACTGAAGATCGACTTCCTGGACTTCGCGATGGCCTACGCCGACGAGCACGGCGGCCCGCCCGGCCCGGACGTCGGCCCGGCGCTGCACCGGCTCCTGACCGAACTGCGCGACCGGCTGCGCTCACTGCGCGGCGACGATCTGCTCGTCGAACTCCGCCAGCCCTACACGGGCCCCGGCATGCTCGGCTTCGGCAACCTGCTGCGGGCCGGCGACTGCCCGGCCGACACGACGGCGAACCGGGTACGGACCCTCGACCTCCGCGCCGTCGCGACCAGGGGGTCCGTCCACTCGGACATGCTCATGTGGGACCCCGGCGCCCCCGCGCGGACAGCGGCCCGGCAACTCCACTCCGCCCTGTACGCGACACCTCAGATCTCCGTCAGGCTGGCCGAACTGACCGCGGAGCACCGCGCGATGACGGCGTTCTGGCTCGGATTCTGGCGCGACCACCGCGACGTCCTCACTCAGGGTGAACTCCGAGCCGGACGCCCCGATCAGCTCTACGAGACGGTGAGCGCGAGCGACGGACGACGGGCCGTGCTCACCTGGTACGCCGAACACCGCTGCGCCCCACTGCACCTCGACGGTCTCACCGAGGCCGCGCTCGTCAACTCCACCGCCGCCGCGCACGTGCTCGTCGACGTCGGCAGGTCCGCCGTCGAGGTGCACCGCGACACGTACGACGCCTGTGGCCGGCCCGCCGGGTCGGCCGTGCAGACCCTGCTTCCCGGCCCGAACCCGATACCCGTCCCCCCGTCCGGTCTGGGTGTGCTCAGGCCGGTGTCGTCCGGGGAATTCCCGCGCTGACGTTTGGAGAGGTCCGCTCGTGTCAGACAGCCAAGAACGACGTCCTCGCACCACTACGGCATCGCCGGCGCCCGGCGAGCTGTCCCGCCGCACCCTCGTCGGCCTGGGCGCGGCCACCGCCCTCGGTGTCACCGCCGGCGGTGCCCTGGCTCCGCGCGCCCTGGCCGCCACCGCGGCCGGCAGCCCGGCCGCCGCGTCCGCCGCGTCCCCGGTCACCGTCGCCTTCTCCGACCCCACCGGTCTCTACCCGGTCTGCGGCGACAGCCCCGCGACGCCCGACCTGCTGGTCACCGTCAACAACCCCACCGCGACGAGCGGGACCATAACCTGGTCGATAGCGGCCCGGCTCGGCGAACCGCTGCGCGGCGGAACCGAGACGTTCACCGCGGCGGCCGGGACCCCCGGCACCGTCACCATCCCGCTCGGATCCCTCGACCCGGACCACTACACGGTCACCGCCACCGTCACCGACGACGCGGGCACCCGGCTCTTCGCCGACACCCTCGGTCTCGGCGTGATCCGTCCCGCGGCCGAGGGACGGCGCCCGCAGTCGGTCTTCGGCATGGGCATCCGCCCGGAGTCCACCCCCGCCGTCACCCAACAGATCGCGCAGCGCATCGGCGTGAAGTGGACGCGGGGCATCGACGCCGTCCAGCCGGACCTCGTGTCCCCGGCCCGGGGCGTGTTCTGGCAGCAGCCGCGGATCGACGCGGCCCGGGCCGAGATCGCCGAATGGCACCGGCACGGCATCGAGACCCTCGGCGGCATCAACTACAACATGTCGTGGAACGTCCAGCCGGGACCCAACGGCGAGCCGCTCAAGCTGTACCAGAACCGGCCCAAGGACATGGCCGCGCACGTCGAGATGGTCTACCACGCCATCGCCCCGCTCCAGGACCTCGTCACCAACTGGGAGCTGTGGAACGAGCCGTGGGTGCACGGCTGGACCTGGAAGACCGGCGACGCGCAGGACTACCGGGACATGTGCCGGCTGATCTGGGAGCGGGTGAAGCCGGAGTACCCGCACGTCAACCTGATCGGCGGCGGCTCGGTCTCGTACAACCGCGACATCGTCTACGCGCAGGGCTCGAAGGACACCGGATACATCGACGGCTCGGTCAACCACGCCTACGGCTACCCGGACGCGACCCAGTACGCCATGACCAAGACGCAGATCAAGATGGACAAGCTCTGGTCGCGGACGCACGGACGGGCCGGGCAGTGGCAGACCGAGCTGGGCACCGCCACCCGCTACAACTTCGCGGACCTGCCGCGGGAAGAGGCGGACTACGCAGTGGCCCGGACGCTGGCCCCGACCTATCTGCTGCACATGCTCGCCGGCGCCGAGGAGCGGTCACCCATCCGGATCTTCTGGTTCTCCCTGTCCTACGACAAGGGGTACTCCGGGGACGAATTCAACATCTACGACGTGACGACCAGGACCCCGCTGCCCGCGGTCGTCGCCTACGCCACGATGACGAACCTGCTCGAAGACTGCGAACTGCTCGGCGAGCTGTACCCGGACGCCAAGTCGACCTGGGGCTTCCTGTTCCGCGGTGCCGACGGCAAGGGGAGGGCCGCGGTCTACGCCGACCAGCTCTACGACGGTACCGACGAACACCAGGACGCGGGTCACACCGGCACCCTCACCCTGGACGACGCCCGGGGCATCCGGGCCTACGACCACCTGGGCCGCCGGCTCACGGACGGCACGTCGCGCCGCGTCACCCTGACCCTGAGACCGTGGGAGGTCGTCTACCTCGACACCGACCTGACACCCGAAGCGCTCAAGCACACCCTGACCGACGGCGCGCGGTTCGACTACGACGCCCCGTTCCAGGTCAGCCCGCTGCCCTTCGTGAAGCCGCTGGACCCGACCAGCACCATCGACGTCCGCGTGGAGAACGTGTCGCCCGGGGCCACGGACGCGTTGATCACCCTCACCCCGCCCGACGGCTGGCAGACCGACCGCCGCACCGTACCGGTCGGCGGGCTCCGGCCCGGCGAGTCCCGCGTCGTCTCCTTCCCCGTCACCCGGTACCGGCTCGACGACCACAACCGCTACGCCATCGGCTACGACGTCATGGTGCCGGGCCGCCCGGGCCTGCACCAGAGGGGGTCGCGAACCGTGCAGGTCGCCTACCTCCCGTTCCGGCAGATCACCGTCGGGGGGAGCGCGAGCCAGTGGAACGACGTCCTCCCGGTGACGATGACGAACGTGTCCGCGGCCGGTGACACCAGGACCTACACCTTCCAGGCCGCCTGGGACGACGCCTTCCTCTATGTCAGGGCCCTGATCGAGGACGACGCCCAGGTGTCCAACCCGCCGTTCCCGGCCGATGCGTACCAGTTCCCGTTCAAGGCGGACAGCATCCAGCTCGCCTTCGACGCCGTCGCCGACAAGACCGAGGACCTGCTGGCCGGCGACCTGCACTACGAGAAGTGCCTGCGGTCGGTCTCCCACCTGTTCGTCGCCACGCTGGCCGGCGGGGGCCGGTCCGAACTGCACCGGCAACTGGCGCCCGGCACCAACTACCAGACCTACTACCCGACCAACGCGCCGCTCGCCACCCCGCTCGGCCCGATGGACGCCCAGCCGGCCGCCGGCACCGAGGGCCGCGTGCTCGTCTCCCGGGCCGACGGCGCCGGGCTGACCAGGTACGAGATCGCCCTCGCCTGGAGCCAACTCCCGGAATTGGCCGCGGCGGTGAAGAAGGCACCGCCCGCAGGCGTCACCCCCATGACCTTCGCCGTCCAGGTCCAGGACTCCGGGACGACCGGCCGCGGCGCCACCTACTGGACCACGCAGTCCGCGCCTCCCGCCTCGGGCTGCTACAACTTCGCCCCGTTCTGGGGCACGGGCGCGCAGTTCACCGGCGGACGGGTCGACACCCGCTGGGGCATCGGACGCTGAGCGTTTCGCCGGGACGGGCCGGAAAGCGCCGCCGTGCCCCAGCCGACGGGGGCGCGGCCCGCGGCCGGAATCCACGTCCCCCCTCACCGCCGCCCCGGCCGAGGGCGGTGACCGGCCTCTCACCCTCTGGAGCCATATCCGTGAGCGACACCACCGACAAGCCCGCCGAGCCGCCCTGGGCCCAGCCGTCCGGCGTCCGGATCACCGCGGTCCGGACGATCCTCACCGCGCCGGCCGGCACGACACTCGTGGTCGTCCGGGTCGACACCGACGAACCCGGTCTGTACGGACTCGGCTGTGCCACCTTCACCCAGCGGGCGGCGGCGGTCGCCACCGCGGTCGACGAGTACCTGGCACCCCAGCTGATCGGCCGGGACCCCGCGGACATCACCGACATCGCGGCGACCTTGCACGTGAGCGGCTACTGGCGCTCGGGCCCGGTGCTCAACAACGCGCTGTCCGGGGTGGACATGGCGCTGTGGGACATCAAGGGCAAGCAGGCGGGTCTGCCCGTGTGGCAACTCCTCGGCGGCCGGTGCCGTACCGCCGTACCGCTGTACGCGCACGCGGCCGGCCGGGACGCCGAGGAGACCGCCGACGAGGTACGGGACCTGATGGCCCAGGGCTACCGGCACGTGCGCTGCCAGGTCGCCGTCCCCGGCGCCGGCACCTACGGAGCGCCGGCCGCCGACGCCCCCGCCGGGGCCCTTCCGCCGCTGACCCCCGGTGCCTGGGACCCCGCCGCCTACCGGCGCACCGTAGGGGGGCTGTTCGAGCACCTGCGGCAGGAGGTCGGCACGGAGGTCGAACTCATCCACGACGTGCACGAACGCGTCCACCCCACGGACGCCGTGCGGATCGCGCGGGACCTCGAACCGTACGACCTGTTCTACCTGGAGGATCCGGTCGCCCCGGAGGACATCGAGTGGCTGCGGATCCTGCGCGCCCAGTCGGTGACGCCGATCGCGATCGGTGAACTGTTCACCAACCCCGCGGAGTACCGGCCCGTCGTCCAGGAACGGCTGTGCGACTTCATCCGTGTGCACATCTCCGCGATCGGCGGCATCACCCCGGCCTGGCGGCTGGCGGCGGCCTGCGAACTGTTCGGCGTACGGACCGCCTGGCACGGGCCCGGCGACGTCTCGCCGGTCGGCCATGCCGCCAACCTCGCGCTGGACCTCGCCGCCCCGAACTTCGGGATCCAGGAGCAGCATCTGTTCGGGCCGGCCGTGCGCGAGGTGTTCCCCGGCTGCCCGGAGATCCGCGACGGCCACCTGTGGCCGAGCGCCGAACCCGGGCTCGGCATCGACCTCGACGAACGCCTGGCCCGGACGTTCCCGCCCCGGTCACCCGCCCCCGGTCGGACGTGGCGTCCCCCGCGCCGGGCCGACGGCGCCCTGCAACGCCCCTGACCGACGTCCGAAGGAGCACGCCCATGAGAACCCGCACACCCGCCACGATCCTCGCCGCGACCGCGGCCTTCGCCGTCGTCCTCAGCGGCTGCACCACGCCGGCCTCGGACGCGGGCGGCGGAGCGCAGCGGAACGTCACGCTGACCGTCGCCGAGTGGACGAACCCCGGAGCGGTCGAGTTCACCAAGAAACTCAACGCCCAGTTCGAGAGGGAACACCCCGGGGTCAAGGTCAGACTACAGACCGCGCCGACCGCCAACGCCGCCTGGCAGCAGCTGTGGAACAGCATGCTGCAGTCCAAGTCGGTCGACGTGCTCGCCCAGTTCGCCCCCACCCAGCAGGGCTTCGCACCCGACTACACCGACCTCGAACCCGGCGGAGCGGCGGCCCTCATCGCGTCGGGACAGCTGACCGACCTCAAGGACCAGCCGTTCATGAAGAACTACGACCCGGCGGTCCAGGCCGCCGCGGTCGGCCACAGGAACGGCGTGTACGGCGTGATGGCAGCCGAGTACGTCGGCGCGGGCGCACTCTGGTACAAGAAGGACCTCCTCGCCCAATACCACCTGTCCGTCCCCACCACGTTCCACGAGTTCCTGGACGCCTGCGAGACGCTCAAGAAGGCCGGGGTCACACCGATCTTCGTGTCCGCGAAGGACGGCATGCACGGCGGCGTGTGGCAGGGCGTCGCCAACCAACTGCTCATGAAGGGGCACCGGCCCGCCGAGTCCGTGCAGGTGTCCGAGGACCGGGCCACCGCCTTCTGGAAGGGCACCCAGTCCTGGACCGACCCCGTCTACCAGGAGATCTCGCGGCGGCACCAGAAGGTCATGCGGTACATCGAGCCCGGCGCCGCCGGCGTGTCCCAGCAGACCGCCCCCGGCGTCTGGGCCGCGAAGACCGACGACTACCCGTTCCTGCTCGACGGCTCCTGGGACGGGCTGACCATCCAGCAGGCCGACCCGAAGCTGAACATCGGCTTCTTCACCCTGCCCGGCACCGACGAAGCCGCGGACAACCGGGTCGCGTTCAAGCCGGACCTCACCTGGGTCGTGCCCACCACGGCACCCCACAAGGACCTCGCCATGGAATGGCTCGCCCTGTTCTCCAAGCCGGAGAACTACCAGCAGTGGCTGGCGTCGACCGGCTCCATCTCCACCCAGCCCGCGCTGAAGAACACCAGCCTGCCGTGGATGGACTGGCTCAACACCCACATGGACGACGCCTTCCCGCAGCTCACCAACCCCTGGGTCCCGGCCGGGGCACCCCTCGACGCCGCCGGTCCCGACCTCTACAAGCTGGCGCCGGTCGGCGGCGACAGCATCGACACCGTCCTGTCCCGCTCGGCCTCGGCCTACCGCAAGTCGGTCGGCGACTAACGGCCGCACCCTCGGAAAGGAGGCCCGGAGTGGCACGCTGCCCCTTCGGCACGCGACGGACACGGCGGTTCATCCCCTGGGCCAGCATCGCGATACCGGGCGCGGGGTGGCTCCTGTTCGGGCTCTACCCGTCGCTCGCCACCATCGGATACTCGTTCACCCGGTACTCCGGGCTCCCGGGCACCCCACTGAACATCTGCGGCCTGTGCAACTACTCGGCGGCCTTCACCTCGCTGTCGTCCGTGGTCGGGGACGCGGTCCGGGTGACCCTGGTCTACGTGCTCGGTGTGACTGTGCTGCAGACCGCGTGCGGACTGGGGCTCGCCCTGCTGCTGAACCGGCCCGGACGGTCGTACACCGTCTACCGCGCGATCATCTTCATGCCGCAGATCTTCTCGGTCGCGGTGGTCGGCGCGGTCTTCTCGCTCCTGCTCGACCCCTACTCGGGCCCGGTGGAGAAGATCGTGCACGGCATCTTCGGCACCACGTCCTCGTTCCTCGGCTCCGGCACCCTGGCGCTGCCCCTGGTGATCCTCGTGAACGTCTGGATGTTCTCCGGCTACTCGATGCTCATCTACATCGCCGGGCTGCGGAACATCCCGCCCTCGGTCTACGAGGCGGCGGCCATGGACGGCGCGGGCCGGCTGCGCGTGTTCCGGCACGTCACCTGGCCGCTGCTGGCCCCCGCCACCACGGTGACCGTGTTCCTGACCGCCATGGGCACCCTCGGCGAGTACGCGCTGCTCATGGTCCTCACCGGCGGCAACTTCGGAACCAAGACCCTGGGCCTGTACATGTACCAGTCGGCGTTCGGCGGTGACAGCCAGCTCGGCTACGGCTCCATGCTCGCCATGCTGCAGTTCTGCCTCACCGTGGTGATCGGCGGCGGCCTCCTGTTCACCCTGCGCCGACGGGAGATCTCGCTGTGAAGACCCGCGCGCCGTCCACCCGGACGGCCAAGGCCGCCGGTGTGAACCTGCTCTGCTTCTCCATCGCCGCCGTGCTGTTCGCGCTGCCACTGGTGTACATGCTGCTCCAGGCGTTCAAGACGTACACCGGGTTCCTGCAGAACCCCACCGGCCTGCCCGACCCCTGGACCACGGAGAGCTTCACCACCGCCTGGAAACAGGGGAACTTCGGACGGCAGATGATCAACAGCCTGGTCTACGCGATCATCCCCGACACGGTCACCCTGATCCTCGGCGTCTTCCTGGCCTTCCCCGTCTCCCGCGGCTACTTCAAACGCTCCAACCTGGTGTACACGTTCTTCATCTTCTCCGGGTTCCTGCCCGGCGGCCTCATCCCGCTGTTCATCGAGGCCCGCTCGCTCCACCTGTACGACAGCATGGCCGGGTACCTGGTCCTGACCAGCCTGTCCGGCGCCGGGTTCTTCTTCTTCGTCGGGTACATCAAGGGCATCCCCCGCGAGATCGACGAGGCCGCCGCGCTGGACGGCTGTGGCTATGTGCGGTTCATCTTCACCATCGTCATCCCCCAGATGAAGCCCGCCCTGGCCACGTTCGCCATCTTCGGGTTCGTGCACGCCTGGAACAACCTCATCCTGCCGCTGGTCATGCTCTCCGACGCGGCCCTGTGGCCGGTGACCCGCGGTCTCTACTCCTTCTTCGGCGAGTACACGCAGAACTGGCCGCTCATCGCGGCCGGCACCTTCATCGTCGCCGCACCCATCCTGCTCCTGTTCGTGCTGCTCCAGCGCTATCTGGTGGAAGGCGTCGCCGGCGGCGCCGCGTTCGGCACCCAGGGCGTCACCGCGGGCCCGCCTGCCGCCGGTGCCGGTGCCGGTGCAGGTGCCGGGAAGGGAGACGCGTCGTGACAGCCACGGTCACGCACTGGCCGGCGGACGGCGACCGGGTACGGTTCCGGTTCGCCGACGCGCTGCACCACCCGGAGTTCGCCTGGCCCAGGACGCTGCTGCACCACCCGGTCCGCTGGGCCGTCCCGGCGGTCCGCGCCGAACAGCTCCGGCTCGTCGACGCGGCCGGCCGGCCGGTGCCGTTCCAACTCTCCCAGGCGACCCTGACGGACGGCCGGCTGGCCTTCGCCGTGGTGTGCTTCTTCGCCGAACTGCCGTCCGGTGGGTCGTACGACGTCACCCTGTGCGCCGACGAGTCGCTGCCGCTCGCCGACGTCCCGCACCCGGTGCGGACCGACGAGGACGGCGACGGCCTCGTCGTGGACGGCGGGCCGCTGCGGATCCGGCTGCCCGCCGCGGGCCGCCACTCGGACGGAGCCGTGCCGGGGCCGGTACGGCAACTGGACCGCGGACACGGCTGGGTGGGGACGTCCGTGCTGCGCTGCGGCACCGAACGCCTCGCCCGCCTGGACGTGCGCCGGGTCGAGGCGGGCCCGCTGTTCGCGACCCACGAGATCCGCTACCGGTTCCTGAGCGGAGCCTCCTGCACGGCGACGGTCCGCTGCCTCGCGGGCTGCGACCACGTCGAGCTGTCCGAGGAGATGATCCTGCCGGAGGCCGCGCGGGCCGCCTGGGAGCTGAGCTGGGACGGCACCGCGCCGAGTCACCGCTTCTCGTCGACCTGGCCGCTCTCGCAGTCGCCCGCCGACCACGCCGATCCGGGAGCGCACGAGCTGTACCACTGGCTCGGCATCGACGAGCCGATCGTCCTCGGCGACAGCGGAGAGGACCCCTCGTTCTCCGGACCGGGCCGTACCGAACGCCCGGAGGCCGACATGGCCTTCACCGTCGGGCCCTACGCGCCGAGCCACGCCTGGAACGTCCGGCCGCACGCCACCTTCTGGGACGCGGCAGGCGGCGACGCGATGGGCGTCTTCATCCGCGACCACGCGCACTGGGACGACGGCACCTACGCGTCCTGGGCCTCGGCCGACACCCTCCAGATCCACTTCCGCCACGACGGAGTGCTGCGCTGGACCTGGCCCCTGCGCTCCGGCACCCGCCGCACCGCCATCGCCTTCTACGACCACGAACGCGACCTGGACGTCCTGCGCGCCCAGCCGCCCGCGATGGCCCACCCGTCCACCCGGGTGCGGTTCCTGCACCACTGGCAGGGCACCCTCAGCCTGGACCGGGTCAAGGACTGGAAGCTCAACTACACCGGAAGGCGGCCCCGACGGCTGTGCCGGGAGGGCGAGTTCCGCTCACCCGAGGAGTTCACCGCCGCGCTGTTCACCGGATCCGGCGGCCCACGGCTGATCGCCCACGGGGTCAACGAACACCCCGGGTACCTGAACATCGGCGGACGTCCGCTCCACGACCGGCTGCTCGACGGCTACGACCGGTTCGCCGACCGCCTCGCACCCGGCGAACGCGCCCGCGTCGACGCGCTGCTGCTGCTGACGGCCTACGTCTCGGCCGGCGAGGAGATCGGCCCGCTGCGCCGGATGCTCGGCGGCCACCCCAACTTCCTGGCCGACGCCAAGGCGGCACCGGCCTGCCTGGCCTGGCTCTACCCCGACCACGAGGCGGCACCGGAATGGCTCGCCCAGTTCGAGAAGTTCGTCGAACTGGCCGGTGTCTTCCACACCCGCCCGGCGCTGCCGACGCGCGGCGCCCGGCCCGGCCGCTGGACCGAGAGCCTGGCCACCTACGTCTGGGCCTTCCTGCGTCCCGTCACCCAGGCGAACGCCCTCGGCCGGCTCACCGACGGACACAACCGCCTGGCCACGCCGGAGCTGGCCGCGGTCGGCGACTGGCTGGTCAACGCCCTGACCGCGCCGGTCGACACCACCCCGAACGGCGAGCGGCGGCGACTGCATCCCGCCCAGGGGGCGCACGCGTTCTGGCCCCGGCGCCCACCCGTCGAACTGCGGCTGCTCGGCGAGGCCCTGCGCCGCTACCGGCCGCTCCTCGCCGAACACCTGCTGTGGGCGAGCGACGCCGCCGCCCGTCGGCTCGACACCCCGCCCGGCTCCCCCGACCCCTGGCGCGGCCTCGTGGAGACCGCCGGCAACCAGGGCACCAACCCGCACCTGACCAGCACGAAGTACACCGGATACGGCATCACGCTCCGCGCGGACGTCGACCGCCCCGGTGAGGTCGCGGTCTTCCTCCAGCAGGTGGACCGCGGCCCCAACTACCGCTGGGGCGTCGCCGACGGCAACGGCTGCGGACACCTCTACTACTACGCCGCCGGCCGCTCCTACAGCGGCCACGGCCCGGAGGACGCCGGTGACCGCAGAGCACCCGACGCCACCTTCGCCACCTCGTGCGCGATCTGGCAGGACGGCGCCTACCGGTCGATCGGACCGCACACCCTCGACTCGCCGCTCCACGACCTGGGCGGCGCCCAGTACGCGGAGATCACCTCCGACCCGGACGGCCCCGTGGGCGGCCTCTACCACAGCCGCAGCGTCCTGCTGATGGGCAGCGACTACCTCGTCACCTACGACTCGTTCGCGCCGAACCAGCGCATGGTGTGGACGTGGTCCGTACTGACCGGCGCCACCGGGCACGACGCCAACAGCTTCGACCACCTCGCCGAGCGCATGCCGTTCATCCACGTGGTGCGCGGGGTGCGCACGGACGGTGCCCTCGACGGCTCCTGGGCGACCGACGGGTCCCGCGGAGTGCGCCTGGAGGGCAGGGCCGACGGGGACAACGGCAACACCCTCGCGGTTGTCAGCCACCGCGACGACCTGAGCGTCGACCCCGAGCGGACGACACCGTGGGGGGCCCGGATCCGCACCCCGCACAGCCTCGACCACGTGTTCCGGTACGAGGCGGCGACCCATCTCCTGCCGCGGTCGGCCGAGTTCGCCGAGAACGGGCTGCGGTTCTCCGGGACGGCGGGCGCGATCCGTGTCTTCGACGACGGCCGGCGGGAGCTGGCGCTCTTCTCCGGCAGCGCCGTGGGAACGCCGGACGTGCTCCTGACCACCGACGACACGGCACTCGCCATCGGCCTCGGCTACCGGGACCGGCATCCCGCCGAGAGCCGGGGCGTCTACCACGCGGCGGCGGACACCTCGGTGTCCCTGCGGATCACCGGCGGGCTCGACCCCGCGGCCGTCTTCCACATCGACGGTGAGCGGGCACCGCACACCACCGTCGGCGCGGACACCCTCACCGTGCGGCTGCCCCGGGGCCGCCACCGCTGGGAACTGACCGGACGGCAGCCGGAGCCGATGCCCGCCCGGGTCGTCCGCACCGAAGCCGTCCGCGGTGGCGCGATCGTGCACTTCACCGCCTCGGCCGCCGCGACGAGCCACCTGGTGCAGCTCAGCACGGACGGCGACACCGCCTGGACGACGGCCGCCGAGGTGCCCCGGAGCCCCGTCCGGCTGACCGGCCTCACCGACGGGCAGAAGTACCACGTCCGCGTCGTCTCCCGAAACGACGACCGCCGGGCCGAGCCGAGCGCCGACCACCCCGTGTACGTCACCGGCGGGCCGCCCCAGCCACCGGACGGGCTCCGGCTCCGGCTCGGCACCGGGACGGTCACCCTCACCTGGGGCGAGGTACTGGGCGCCGGCCGCTACCGGCTCTACCGGCGCCGCAAGGGCGACCACGCCTACCGCGAGATCTTCGCCGGACTCGGCTTCCGGCACGTCGACGACGTCCCGGGCACCGTCCCCGGACACACCGGCCCGGAGGCCGCCGCGGCGGACGCGACCGTCCGGCAACGGGCCGAGCGGGCCCGGGAAACGGACAGGGAGGCGCACGAAGGAGGCGCGATCGTCCACGAGTACGCGGTGGCGGCGGAGAACGGCCACGGCGTGGGCCCCCGCTCGGCCCCCGTGGACACCGATCCGCACAGCTGGCGCCACTGGTACCCGCCCACGGAACTCGGCTTCCGCCGCGATCACACCTACCACCGGCCCCCCTACGCTCCCGTCGGCACCACCCCGCCGCCCTACGACGAGCAGGCCCCGCCCCCGCCGTTGCCCGCGCTCGCCGACCGTCCGGAGCGGACACCGTGACCCGGCAGCGGATCCTGGTCACCGGAGCCGCCGGCCGGATCGGCCGGGAGCTGCGGCCGCGGCTGGCCCGGACAGGCCGGACCCTGCGGCTGCTGGACATCGCCGAGATCAGGCCACCCGCGCCGGGGGAGGACGCCGAGGCGGTACGGGCGTCCTTCACCGACCCGGAGGCGATCGGCGCGGCCTGCCGGGACGTCGACGCCGTGCTCCACCTGGGCGGGCTCGCGGGCGAGGCACCCTGGGAGCGGATCGCCGAGACCAACATCGGCGGGACGCTGCGGGTGCTGGAGGCGGCGTACCGGCAGGGCGTGCCACGGGTGGTGCTCGCGTCGAGCATCCATGCCGCGGGGTTCCACACGCGGGACGACACGGTCGACGGATTCCTGCCCGCGGACGTGCCGCCCCGCCCGGACACCTACTACGGGGTGGGCAAGGCCGCCGGCGAGGCCCTGGGGAGTCTCTACCACTCGCGGTTCGGTATCGATGTGACCTGCCTGCGCATCGGTGCGTTCCGGCCGCGTCCGCTCACCCCGGAGGACCTGGCCGTCTGGCTGTCGCCGGGCGACGCGGCCCGGCTGGTCGAGGCATGTCTGAGCGCCGGGCCCGCCGGTTTCCGCGTCCTGTGGGGCATCTCCGGCAACACCCGCCGCTGGTGGTCCCTGGCGGAGGCGGAGGCCGTCGGCTACCGCCCCGAGGACGACGCGGAGCGGTACGCCGCCGCGGTCCTCGGCACCACCGCCTACGATCCGGCGCAACCGCGCAACCACCGGGTGGGCGGCGGCTTCTGCACGGTGCCGCTCGGCTGAACCGGCGCGCCACCGCGGCGGAGGAAGCCGATGCCCACCGACGCGCCGCACCAGTCGAGGCAACGTTGTCCCGGAGGGCGGCGAAGCACGCGGCTTCCCCGCCCTTCCCGGCCGAGTCAGCCGGCGAACGGCGTCGACGGCAGCCCCACGGCACCCGTCCCGCCGACCGCGAACACGGAACCCGCCGGGTCGTCCTGGGGGAGTGCCAGCCCCTCGCGGGCGGAGGTGACGTACAGGACGTCCAGGCCGGGGCCGCCGAACGCGCACGAGGACGGCTGGTGCACGGGCAGGGGGACCTCGGCGAGCAACTCGCCGTCCGGGGAGACGCGTACGACACGGTCCCCGCCCCACACGGCGACCCACAGGCACCCGGCCGCGTCGACCGTGAGGCCGTCGGGCATCCCGGCGTGCCCGGGGAGCCGGAACACGGTGCGCCGCCGGCCGAGGACGCCGGGGACGGGGTCGCCCGGATCGGTGTCGAAGGCGCAGACCTCCCCGGCGACGGAGTCGGCGAGGTAGAAGGTGCGCCCGTCGGGGCTCCAGCCGAGCCCGTTCGGCAGGGCCAGGCCGTCGAGGACCACCCGGCTCGTCCAGTCGGGCAGCAGGACGTGCAGGGCGCCCCTGCCGCGGGCGAAGTCCAGCGCGGTGCTCCCGGCCCACAGCCGGCCGCGGGGGTCGCACTTCGCGTCGTTCATGCGCTCGCCCTCGGGCAGGAGCGCGAGCCGTACGGTCGCCGTGCCGTCGGCGTCCACCGAGGCGAACCCCTCGGCCGTCGCGGCGGCGAAGCCCCCGCCGCGCCGTGGCACCGCGGCACCGACCTGGGTCGGCAGGAACCGGCTGGTGGTGCGGCCGGTGACCGGGTCGCTGGTGTGGATGTGTCCCGCCGGGATGTCCACCCAGTGCAGCCGGCGGGCTCCGGCGTCCCACACCGGTCCTTCGCCGACGCGCGCTCTCGCGGGGATCGCGACCTCTGCCGTCATCCGGAGTCCTCCGTTGTCTCAGGCGTTGTCTCGGGCGTCGTCTCAGGTTCCACGGCCGCCTGGGAGTGGGTGCGCCGTGTGCGGTGGGACGGGCAGCCCGCGCTCAGTCGGGGAGCGCCACCGCGGCGTTGGCGAGCAGGCCGCCGTCCACGGGCAGCGACACACCGGTGATGAAACTGGCCCGGTCCCCGGCGAGGAAGGCGATCGCCTCGGCGACCTCCGCGGGCCGCGCCACCCGCCCCAGCGGGTGCATCCCGCCCCACGCCTCCACCAGTGCCTGGGCGCCCCGGTTGCTGCCGTCCGAGAAGGTCCGGGCCGAGGCGCGCAGCATCGGGGTGTCCACCGAGGCGGGGCAGACCGCGTTGGCCCGGATCCCGTTCTTCGCCTCGTCGACGGCGATCGACCGGGCGAGCGCGTTGAGCGCTCCCTTGCTGGTGGTGTAGGCGGCGACGGACGTCTGGGTGACGAATGCCTGGACCGACGACACGATCACGACCGAGCCCGCTCCGCGCGCCCTGAGCTGCGGCAACGCATGTTTGACGGCGTGAAAGGCGCCGGTGACGTTGACCGCGAGGACCTCGTTCCACTCATCGGCGCCGGTGTCCGCCGCGGTGCCGTAGCGCTGGATCCCGGCGGCGGCGACCAGGATGTCGAGCCCGCCGTGACTGCGGGCGGCATGGGCGACGAGCCGGGCGACGGCCCGCTCGTCGGTGACGTCGGTCTCGACGCACTCCACCACCGACGGCAACGGCTCGGCCGCACCGCCGTGTCGCGGCGCGATACCGGCGGCCACGACCGTCGCACCCCGCGCGGCGAGCAGCCGAGCGGTCGCGTGTCCGATGCCGCTGAGCCCACCGGTGACGATCGCCACCTTGCCGTCGAACTCCGCCACGATCCACTCCCTAGGTGTGCGCACGGGCCTCGCACCGTGCGGGGCACGGGGCGGCTGGGACGGGCGGGGCACGGGGCATGACCACCGCGTCCGAAGGGCCAGACGGTTGCGATCCGGTGGCGCCGTCCTCACTCTAAACAACGTTGTCTCGGCCCGCTAGTGTGTGCTCGGTCCGCTCCTCGGCCGCCCTGGGGCAGCGTCCCCGTCTCGTGTGCGACCACCCGTCGGGCCGCGCGCCCGGCTGCCGACGAGCGAGGCCGAGCAGTGAGTTCGCGCGCTGAACGCGTGCGGTCGAGCCGGGCGCCGACGTCCGGGAGAAGGAGAGCGGCTGGTGGCCGGTGAATGGATCCGATGGCCCGTCAACGTCCTCGCCAGGTTCGGCGGGGAACCCGTAGCGTTCGGCGGCGACTACAACCCCGAGCAGTGGGACGAGAGCGTGTGGCCGCAGGACGTCCGGCTGATGCGCGAGGCAGGCGTCAACCTCGTGACCGTCGGCGTCTTCGCCTGGGCGGCACTCCAACCGGGCCCCGGCCGATGGACCTTCGGCTGGCTCGACCGGGTGCTCGACCTGCTGCACGCGGGCGAGATCGCCGTCGACCTCGCCACGGCGACCGCCTCGCCGCCGCCGTGGCTCACCACCATGCATCCGGAGGTGCTGCCCGTCGACCGGCACGGACGGACCATGGCACAGGGCGGCCGCCAGGCGTGGTCGCCGTCGTCGGCCGTCTACCGCGAACACTCGCTCACGCTCGTCGAGAAGCTGGCCGAGCGCTACGGTGACCACCCCGCCCTGGCCCTGTGGCACGTGTCCAACGAACTCGGCGGCCACAACTCGCGGTGCTACGGCGACGCGAGCGCCGCCGCCTTCCGTGCCTGGCTCAGGGACAGGTACCGGGACTCGCTCCAGGAGCTGAACGCCGCCTGGAACACCAGCGCCTGGAGCCAGACGTACACGGCCTGGGAGCAGATCCAGCCGCCCCGGCTGACCTATACCGACTCGAACCCCACCCAGGTTCTGGACTTCGACCGGTTCAGCTCCGACCGGCTGCGCGAGCAACTGCGTGCGGAGACCGCGGTGTTGCGGCGGCTCACGCCGACGGTGCCGGTCACCACGAATCTGGTGCTGTTCGACGCGGGCAAGAACATGAACTACAGCTCGTGGACCGACGGCATGGATCTCATCGCCAGTGACCACTATCCGCGGCCGGCGGCCGACGCACAGACCGAGCTGGCCCTCTCGGCCGACCGGGCCCGCGGACTGGCGCGGGGGAAGCCGTGGCTGCTCATGGAGACGGCCACCGGCGCCACCAGCTGGCGCCCCGTCAATCCGGCCAAGGCTCCCGGCCGGCTGCGCAGGGACATGTTCTCCCACCTGGCCCGCGGAGCCGACGGGATCTGCTTCTTCCAGTGGCGGGCCGCGCGGGCGGGCGCCGAGCGGTTCCATTCCGCGATGCTGCCGCACGCGGGGGCCGACAGCCGCAAGTTCCGGGAGGTGGCGGCGCTCGGCGCGGAACTGGCGGCCTGCGCCGCGGTACGGGGGAGCGAGGTGGTTGCGGACTGCGCGCTGCTGTTCTCGGAGGAGTCGTGGTGGGCGGCCGAACGGGAGTCGCATCCGCACAACGGCCTGTCCTACCTGGACACCGTCCTGAAGTGGTACGGCAGTCTGCGGGACGCGGGCGTCACCGTCGACGTCGTCCCCCCGTCGGCCGGCCTCTCGGGCTACCGGCTGATCGTCGTACCCCTGCTGTACCTGGTCTCCGACGCGGACGCCGCCGCCCTCGCCGCCGCGGCGGCGGCGGGGGCCACCGTGCTCGTCACCTATTTCTCCGGGATCGTCGATCCCCTGGACCGGGTGCGGCTCGGCGGTTATCCCGGGGCGTTCCGCGATCTGCTGGGGGTGCGGGTCGAGGAGTTCGCTCCGCTGCCGGAGGGGGAGTCCGTACGGATCGACGGGATCACCGGGCCCGCGCCGGTGGCCACCTGGCACGAGGAGATCGACCTCACGGACGCCGAGGCCGCGGGCTGGTACGTGAGCGGCGACCTCACGGACCGGCCGGCCGTCACCCGTGCGGCGCGCGGCACGGGCGAAGCCTGGTACGTGGGGGTGGAGTTGGCCGCGGCCGCGCGAGCGGCCCTGGTGGCGGAGCTGGTGAAGCGGTCCGGGGTGACGGCGGCCGCCGGCGGTCTGGAGACGGTGATCCGGCGCTCGGCCGCCCATGACTACGTCTTCCTGATCAACCACGGCGACACCGGGACCACCGTGCCCGGTTCGGGCACCGACCTCCTGGACGGATCGGTGCACCGGGGATCGGTCACGGTGCCCGCGGGCGGCGCCCGGGTGCTGCGACGGGAGCGCTGACTCCGGGCGCACGACGGCGGGCACCGGACGCTCCGTCCGGTGCCCGCCGCCGCTTTCGGTGCGGTCAGCCGAGGCCCAGGCCGTTGAGGACGCCCTGGAGATAGCCGATCGCGTGCGCCCGGCCGCGGCTGCAATACGCCTCGGACGAGATGTCGCCCCAGGTGTCCACGTCCCCGATCATGGCCGGCACATGGTCGTCGATGAGGAATCCGTCGAATCCGGCGTCGTCGAGCCGTCGGATCACCCGCGCCGGGTCGAAGTTGCCCTCGCCGAGGAAGCATTCGCGAAAGCTCGGCACGGTCCCGCGGACGTCCCGGAAATGGACGTAGAAGATCACCGGTCCCAGTCGGTCGATGACCTCGTTGACGCTCTGCTCCCCGGCCATCTCCGACACCGTGCCCAGGCACAGGTTCAGCCCCCAGGACGGACTGCCGCCCGCCTGCCCGCGCGCGCGGACGAGGGCGTCCGGCGAGGTGAAGATCCTGGCGATGCCGCCGAGGGGCTCGTCGGTCGGGGGGTCGTCGGGGTGCAGGGCGAGCCGCACGCCGACCTCCTCCGCGACGGGCAGGACGGCGTCGAGGAAGTACTGGTGGTTCGCCCACATCCGGTCCGCGGTGATGGGCTCGTCCACGGGATGGTGCGGGGTCAGCCGGTATCCGGCGAGCGCGTTCCCGGCGGGTACGTCGGCCAGGTCGAAGGCGGTGACTAGGGCGCCGCCGCGGCCCTGTGCGGACATCTCGGTGCGCCAGACGTAGGTGGCGAGGAAATTGTAGCCGAGCAGGTCGATCCCCACGGCGGCCAGATTGCGGATGGTCCGCTGATAGTTCTCGATCTGTTCGTCGCGGCCGGGCAGACCGCGCTGGACCTTCCAGAAGTGCGCCAGCGGGACGTTCTCAAGACCGTCGATCGCGAGCCCGTCGCCGTCGCAGCGCTCCCGCAGGGCCCGCAACTCGGCCAGGCTCCAGAAGCCGTCTCTTCCGGGCAGCACGTCCGGGGTGTGCAACTGCACCCCTGCGAGGCCCAGTTGATGCGCGAAGGTGGCGATCCGGGAGTCGTAGGTGTCGACATGGCCGAGGGAGAGCCGGACGGTCATGCGCGCCCGGCCCGCCGCTGTCGGTGCCGGTCGGGTCCGCCGGTCTCGTACTCCATGACGTCGCCTTCCATGAGGTGGGGGAAACGGCAGGACGGCACGGCTCCGGTGGGTGCGCCGGTGGTACGGGAGCCGGGCGGTTCGGTGCGCATGATTCTCCTGGTGATCCGTTCGCCGGGAAGTGCCGTGGCCGGGACGACGGCCCGCTGCCGCGGACGGACGGGACCCGCGGGGTTCGTCGTCGGCGCCGTCGGTCTCGTCGGCTCCGTCAGTGTCGATGGTGCCGCCGGTGCCATCGGGTTCATTCCGTGAAGTAGCCGGGGTACTCGGCGCGCAGGCCCGGGCCGCGCTCCAGCGCGCGCCGCGCGTGTCTGCTGATCAGCGCGCGGCCCGCGGACACGTCGGCCGTCTCCAGCGCGTCCACGATCAGCCGGTGCTCGTCGATCAGTTCCCGCATCGCGGCGGCGTCGGGCAGCGCGAGCCGGCGCAGCCGGTCGAGTTGCAGCTTCATCCGCTGCACGGCCTGCCAGGCCCCCGGATAGCCGCTGAGCGTGAAGATCTCGCTGTGCAGGGCCTCGTCGGCGGCGAAGAAGCCGTCGTAGTCCTCGGTGCGACAGCTGTGTTCCTGGCGTTCGAGCAGCTCGCGCAGCACCGTGACGTCGGGTGCCGGACCGGCGCACGCCGCCTCGAAGGCCGCGACCTCCAGGCCCTCCCGGACGAAGCGCGCCTCTTCCACGTCCCGCAGCCGGATCAGCCCCACCCGGGTGCCCACCTGGGGCACCACATGGACCAACCCGGCGTCGACGAGCCGTGCGAGCGCCTCGCGCACCGGGGTGCGGCTCACCTGGAGGCGGCCCGCGAGGTCCGTCTCCGACAGCGAGGCCCCGGGGGCGAGCCGCAGTTCACGGATGGCCGAGATCAGCTCGTCGTGGACGAGGTCCGAGGTCCGCGTGCGGGTCCGGTCCCGGATGACCGGCGCGAGCCGTGCGTCTCCGCCGGCCGGTGACCGCTGGGAAGTGCGTGCTTCTTCAGGAGCATTCACGAAATGATCGTTGCATGCCAATAGCTTGTATGCAAGTATCCCGCCGTTCATCCCGAGCCGTACAAGCAGAGAGTGAGGCGCAGTCATGGTCATGCGAACGGCGAGACTCGCCGCTGCGGCCGTAGCCGCCGGCATCGTGCTGACGGGGTGCAACGGCAGCTCCGGAGCGAGCAGCACCGGCCCGGCCGAGATCACCTTCTGGGGCTGGGCTGCGGGCTACGAGAAGTCCGTGGCGCTGTGGAACAGGACCCACCCCGACATCCGTGTGACGTACGAGGCCATCACCGACGGCGGGGCCGGCGGTTACGACAAGTTGTTCACCGCCGCCAAGGCCGGCAAGGCCCCCTGCCTGGCCCAGGTCGGCTACGAGACCTTCGCCAGTTTCCTCGCCGCCGGCGTCCTCCAGGACGTCAGCGACCAGGTGAAGCCGCGGCGGGCCGAGTTCGCCGACTGGGTCTGGGGCAACGTCGGCGTCGACGGCAGGACCTACGGCGTGCCCGTCGACACCGCCCCGATGGCCATGTTCTACCGCGCCGACCTCTTCCGGAAGGCACACCTCGCGGTGCCGAAGACCTGGGAGGACTTCACGAAGGCGGCGGCCGCGGTGAAGGCGGCCGACCCGTCGGCCCGCATCATGAACCTCCCCACCGACCCCTACCTGTACGCCGGGTTCGCCTGGCAGGGCGGCGCCCCCTGGTTCGGCACCAAGGGCGACGCCTGGTCGGTCTCGCTCGACAGCACCGCCAACACCAAGGTCGCCGACTACTGGCAGGGGCTGTTCGACCAGGACCTCGTCACGTCGTACCCGGCCTTCGACGCCACGCTGTATTCCGCCTGGAGCAAGGGCAAGGTCTGGGCGGAGGTCGGTCCGGTCTGGTCCGCGTCCCTCATCCGCGACAACGCGGCCGGATCCGCGGGCAAATGGGCCGTTGCGCCGATGCCGCGGTGGAACGGCACGGACACCGTCGGCAACTCGGGCGGATCGGCCACGGCCGTCATGAAGGACTGCGCGAGGCCCAAGGAGGCCACGGAGTTCGCCCTGTGGATGTCGACCGACACCGGATCCGTGTCCAACCTGATCGCCTCCGCGGCCATCCTCCCGGCCGCCAAGTCCGGCCTCGCCAACAAGGCGCTGGACGCGCCGCAGAGCTACTACGGCGGCCGGCCCGTCTACCAGTTGTTCCGTGCGGAAGCGGCCAAGGTGAACTCCGGCTGGCGGTGGGGCCCGGTCATGTCCACCACCGCGACGACGCTCGGGGACGGGCTCGGCAAGGTGCACACCAAGCAGTCCACCATCCGGGACGCCCTCGACGACGCCCAGCGGGGCACCGTGTCCGCGCTGCGCTCCCAGGGGTTCTCCGTCAGCGACTGACCGCCGCGCGAGCAGGTCCGTGCCGCGCCGTCGCCCCCCCCGCCGAGTCCTCGGCTCCGCTCGGACGGGGACCCCGGACGGGACGGCACCTCGTGGCCGACCGCGCGGTTCCCCGCGCCCCGTCCGAGCGCCGCCGGCCCTCCGCGGGGCTCGACGGCCGCACGGCCCCGCACCCCCGTATCCACTTCCACAGCAAGGGTGACCGTGTCCCACGTGACGATCCGACGGCGCCGCCTGAGCGAGTTCCGGCGAGCCGCGCCGTTCGTCGTGCCGTTCCTCCTCCTCTTCGTCGTCGTCTACCTCGTACCCACGGTCTACTCCGTGGAGCAGAGCTTCTTCACCGTGCACCGCTCCGGCCTCGGCCTGGGCGGAGCCGACACCGTCTTCGCGGGCTTCGACAACTACGTCCGCGCCTTCCAGGACCAGGACTTCGTCGCCTCCCTCGGCCGGGTCGCCCTCGTCGGCGTCATCCAGGTACCCGTGATGCTCGGCATCGCGCTCGTCCTCGCCCTGCTGATCGACTCCTCGGCCTCGAAAGGACGCCGGTTCTTCCGGATCGCCTACTTCGTGCCCTACGGGCTGCCCGGTGTGATCGCGGGCCTGGTCTGGTCGTTCCTGTACGCGCCCACCCTCAGCCCGATCACCAAAGGGCTCGCGTCGCTGGGCGTCCACGTCAGCTTCGTCGGCGACGCCGCGCTGCCGTTCTCCATCGCCAACATCCTCACGTGGGCCTGGACCGGCTACAACACGATCCTCATCTTCGCGGCGCTGCAGGCCGTCCCCGAGGAGACGGTCGAGGCCGCCGCCCTCGACGGCTGCTCCGGCTGGAAGGCCGCACTGCTCATCAAGGTCCCGCAGATCCGGCCGGCCCTGCTGCTCACCCTCGTCTTCTCGGTCATCGGCACGTTCCAGCTCTACAACGAGCCGACCACGATGAAATCGGTGGCCCCCAACCTGTCCTCCTCCTACACCCCGATCATGGCCGCGCTCCGCTCGCTCGCGGCCAACGACTTCCACTACGCGGCCGCCCAGTCCGTGCTCCTCGGCGCGTTGATCTGCGTGCTGTCCGTCTTCGTCTTCCGCGCGTCGGCGAGGAGCGTCGACGGATGACCACGACCCTGCGACCACCCACCCGCCCCGCACCCGTGGCCCGGAGACCGGGACCGCGGCGCACCCGCGGCAACCCGCTCACGACGGTCAGCCCTGCCTCGCGGCTGCTCGTACTGGCCGTCATGGCCCTGTTCGCCGTCTACTTCCTGCTGCCGGTGTGGTGGCTGGTCGTCTCCGCGACCAAGGGCCGCGGCGAGATCTTCGCCGGCAACGGCTTCTGGTTCGGCAGGCACTTCGCCCTCGTCGAGAACGTCCAGACCCTGTTCCAGGCGCAGGGCGGCATCTACGGCCGCTGGCTGCTCAACTCGCTGCTGTACGCGGCCGGCGGCGGCACCGTCTCCACACTGCTCGCGGCCATGTGCGGATACGCCCTCGCCAAGTTCCCCTTCCCCGGCCGCGAGGCGGTCTTCGGCACCGTGCTCGCCGCGGTGCTGCTGCCCGCGCCCGTGCTGGCCGTCCCGCTCTATCTGCTGTTCAGCTACACCGGCACCGTCAACACCTTCTGGGCCGTCTTCGTCCCGAGCGTCGTCAGCCCCTTCGGGGTCTACCTGAGCCGGATCTACGCCGCCTCGTCCATACCCGACGCCCTCATCGAGTCCGGGCGCCTCGACGGAGCCGGGGAACTGCGGATCTTCGCGCTGTGCGCCCGGCTCATGGCACCGGCGATGGTCACGGTCTTCCTGTTCCAGTTCGTGGCGATCTGGACGAACTTCCTCCTGCCCTCCCTGATGCTCGCCGACACCAGGCTCCAGCCGGTGACCGTGGGCCTCGTCGGCTGGCGCGAACTCCAGGGCTACCCCATCAGCTACACCACCGTCGTCACGGGCGCCCTCGTCTCGGTCGTGCCGGTCGTCGCCATGTTCGTCTCCTTGCAGTCGTTCTGGAGCAAGGGCCTCGTCACCGGAGCCGTCAAATAGCCCACCCGCACCGACGAAAGGATGATCCATGAACATCCTGACGCGCATGGTGGCGTGCCTGTGCGCCACCGTGCTGATGGCGGCACCTGCCACCGCCGCCCGGGCGGCGGACGACCCCCCGCCCGCAAACCTCCTCGCCGCGGACATGGACACCGGATTCGACGGCGGCACCAGCCCGCTGACCGCCGCGAACCCGGCATCGGGCGGCACCGAGCAGATCGTCGACGTGGGCGGCGACAACGCCCTCGAACTGCGCGACGCCTCCCAGGGCAGCAACCTCTCCAGCTACTTCTACCGGCGCTGGTCCACCGGCACGCTCAAGGACCGCATCAACGAGATCTACCAGCGGCCCACCGGCAGGCCCGCGCAGCAGTTCGTCCTGCGCTACGGCCTCCGACGCAGCGCCGCGAGCGACAAACCGGTCGCGAAGGACATCTACGCACAGATCCAGTTCGGCAACTTCGACAACAACCTCGTGCCCCGCTTCCCCGTACCGGCGGTCAGCCTCACCACCACCTCCGCCTACACCGACACCTCCGGCGGCCTGTCCCCGGTCGACGACACCGACATCGCGCAGTACCGCTTCACGATCGTGCCCAACGGCGGCCGGCGGCTGATCTCCACGGTCGAACTCGGCTTCTCCGTACGGGTCGACACCGGCGGCACCGACGAGGCGATCACCGTCGACGACCTCGGCGTGTACGAGGCCGGCGGGGGCGTCACCGACACCGAGCCGCCGACCGCGCCGACCGGCCTCACCCGCGCGGCCGGATCCGCCGACGGCATCTCCCTCGGCTGGACCGCGTCGACCGACAACCTCGGCGTGACCGGGTACGATGTCTTCCGCGACGGCTACCAGGTGGCCTCCGTCGGCGGCAGCACCACCTCCGCGGTGATCGGCGGCCTGATGCCTGCCACGCACTACACGTTCACGGTGCGGGCCAGGGACGCCAGCGGCAACGTCAGCCCGACGAGCGTCCCGCTCGACGCGTCGACCGGACCGTACGTGCCCGAGAAACCCGCGCCCTACCCCGGCACCCAGCAGTCCCGCACGCAATGGCTGTGGGACAAGACCAAGGCCATGAAGGAGGAGAGCGGCGCCGTCAACGTCGCGGCGTACACGGCACAGCTCGCCGACTACGAGAACACGGCCGTGAACCTCGCCAAACTGGACGCGCAGTTCCGGAGCTACGACTACGAGCAGTACAAGACCATGGCGAAGATGTACTCCTACCTCATGGTCGGTGACCAGTTCGACGCCGTCATGCTCGCCCATGTGCGCGGCTATTTCGCCTCGTACGCCTACCAGAAGCTCCCGCAGACCGAGAACCTGCGGATGAGCAACTACGCCACCGGGTACCTCGTCGGCCAGTACTTCCCCGACCTCGCCGACCTCAACGGGAACTCGGGGGCGCAGCTGAAGGCCGTCAACAAGGCCAACATCCTGGAGATGGTGGACGCGGGGGTGCGCCGCGGCTGGGCGGAGTACCAGAGCCCCGAGTACACGTTCATGACGTACTTCTGCCTCAACGCCCTCTACCAGTGGGCCGACGACGACGGACTGCGCCGCCAGGTGAAGATGGCCATGGACGTGATGTGGTTCGAGTGGGCGAACGACTGGATCGACGGCTACATGATCTCCTCGGAGAGCCGCGCCAAGGGCGACCTGTCCGCGGTCAACGATCCGACCTGGCGGCCCGCCGACCACTCCACGCTCGCCTGGACCTATTTCGGCGCCCACCGCGCCCAGTCGGGCGTCGGCGAATCGGACAACCCGGCCCCCTCCGCCTACCGCCCCAACCTTGAGTACGCCGGCCTCGTCGCCTGGCCGGGGACGACGTACACGCCCCCGGCGCTCGCGGTGAAGATCGGCCGGAAGACCGACAAGTCGTACACCTCACGCAAGGCGAACCTGCAGAACTCCGGCGGACACGCCATGGACGTCTACCGCACCACCTATGTGCGGCCCACCTGGGGACTGGGCACCGAGGTCCAGTACCGGCGGGTCGACAACTGGATCGAGGACCTGCCGGTCGTGCTCCGCTGGCGGTCCGATGCCGCCAATCCGCTCTTCCGGCTCTCCACCGACCAGGGCAACGCCCCGATCGGCACCTACGACCAGCCCGCCGACCAGCGGGTGATGCAGGACGGTCCCACGGCGGTCGGTGTCTACCGGTCGTCCGGCGACCAGACGTCGAACTACCTCAACGCGCTGTTCCCGGCGAACGGTTCGATCCGTGAACGGCGTGCGGTCGACGGCTGGACCGTCGCCGACACCGGCACGATGTACTTCGCGTTCAAACCGGCCAAGCCGGGGACCTGGTACCACCAGACACCGAACGACCCCGCCGACAAGGTGAAGACGACGGCGCAGAACCACCCCACCGCCACGCTCAGCTACAGCTACGACATCCTGCGCAGCCAGGCCGACCGGAACGGCTGGGTGCTGGAGACGGCGGACGCTTCGGCCTACCCGGACCTCGACGCCTTCGCGCAGGCCCTGACCAGCACCACCAGCCTGGACGTGAGCCACATCGACGATCCGGCTCCGCGGCTCGTCTACCACAGCCTGAAGGGCGACGACCTCGACATCACCTTCGACTCCGCGGCGGACGCGCCCGGTCCCACCCACCTCGTGAACGGCACACCGATCGACTACGACGCGTACCCGTTGTTCGACACCCCATGGCTGCACCAGGGCGAACTGGGCAGCAGGTTCACGGCCTCGGCCGACGGCGAGACCGTCGTCTACGACTTCGGCCGCTGGATGGTGAAGGCCAGGCACGACAGGGAAGGGGAGGAGGCTTCGGGCCGGCGGTGAGCCGGTGCGAGGTGTCCGCCCGTGGGGCGCGGGCGGACACCTCGGGGCCGGGCTGCCGGGTGGCTCAGCCGGTCGGCGGCCGGTCGGTCAGGGCCACGTCGAAGATGTGCATGACGCCCCGGTCGGAGCCCTGGGGGAGCACGACGGCGGCGACGTGCTTGGCCGGGTCCAGAGCCGTGGGCACGGTCGCGAACACCTTTGCCTGGGCGGTGTCGGTGCCGCCGGACGCGTTGTTGCGGCCCTGGGTGGTGATCAGCGGGGTGTTGCCGAACTGGTAGGAGGTGCCCGGGGTCCAGTCGGTGAGCTGCACCGGCACCTCCTGGGCCGAGCCGTCGGTGTACTCGACGACCGCGGTGCCCTGCGACGGACCGTTGGTGGCCAGGCCGAGGAACGAGATGCCGGTGGCCCGGGTGTCGTGCAGGCCGATCCGCTGGCCGTGCGGAATCCAGTTGTCGGGCTCGCCCGGCCCCGCGTCCGGCCAGGTGAAGACGGCGCCGGTGGCACCCAGCGGCAGGCGCGCGCCGGGGGTCGCGCCCGCGGCCGCGAACTGGTCGCGGGAGAGCGAGTTGTCGCTCAGGTCGAGCATTAGCCGAGGTCGCCCCGGCCCGCCGGGGTGGTGCCGATGTCGTTGCGGTCGTCGCTGCCGTCCGTGCCGTCAGTTCGGTTCTGACATCGTTGTCGGTGCGCACCGCGTAGTAGCCGGGCTCGGCCTTCTCCTGGTCGTGGCCGAACGGCAGGTAGTAGTCGGTGATGTGCGCGGCCGGGCTCGTGGGCAGCGCGCCGCCGGGCAGTTCACCGGTGTACGGCAGGACGGGGAAGTCGAACGCGCCGAACCGGCCCTCGCATCCGGTGCCGGACAGCCGGGCCATGCCGAAGCCGCGGATTTCGTCGGCGGTGTATGCGTACCCGCCCTTCTGGTCGCCGTCGCTCGTCCGGTAGGTGGTGGGGCTGGACTGCACCATGCCGAACGGCACGGTGGCGCCGGGATAGGTGTCGCCGTAGGCACTGTTGCCCTTGTTCTGGCCGGTGTCCAGCCGGGTGCCGATGAACTGGTCCACCGCGTCGAAGGGGTCGATGGTGCTGTTCGACGCCACTGCCGTGCCGGGCAGCAGGCCCGACAGGACCGTGCCCAGCGCGAGGGTACCGGCCAGCAGCCGGCGCCGCCCGGCACGGGGCCGCGGCCGGAGCCGGGAACCTGATCTCCACATGGATGTCTTGGTCCTCCACTGCCGCTGGCGGGGACCCGCGAGCGGGGAACTCGCGGTACGGGGCGCTACGTTGGTGATGAACCGCACCAGGTATGGGTACCGGAGAAGGCTGGGTCATGAACACCACGGGAACCGGCCGGGCCGTACCCGGTCAGGGCCCGTCCGGTCCGCAACGACCTTACGCACCGGCGCCGTAGGGGAGTACCCGGCCGAACTGTGCTGTCAGCATCCCCGTGTCGGGGGAGCGGTCCGGCCCGGACCAGGGGCCGGGCTCGTGCGGAGGGCCGCGGACGGCCGTCGGCGGATGCGGCGACCCGACGCTCTCGCCCGTGCTCCCCGCAACCGCTCGTCCTTCTCTCCCCTTCCGCCATCCCCTGCGTGGTTCCTCTTCTTTCCCGTCCGCGCCGTCCTCGCCCGCGTCGCCCTCGTGGACATCGCCGGAGGAGGACGCTGCGGCCCCCGGTCGTCAGACCTGGGGGCCGCCAAGGCTCCGGCTCAAGCCGATGCCGACTGCTCGGGGACGGAATCCTCCGGCGGCGGTGCCGGGGGAGGAGGGAAGAGGAGGTCTTCCAGGGCCTGCATGGCGAAGATGAGGAGCATCAGTGCTACGGGGATGAGCAGGAAGAGCAGGATCACGTGGCCTCCCAGAGGAGTAGTGATCAGCCTGTGGCGGGTCCGTGGCACGAACGCTTTCAGCATGCGTCCGGATGGGTGACCGCGCACATCAGTGCGGATGAACGCAGGGCCGTTCGAGTGAAAGACGTCTGCCCGGATGCGTCCTTCGGCGTGCTGGGTGACCCTGGCGCCCTTGGGACGACGGCTCTCTCACCCGGATGCGCGGGGTAGCGGCGACGTGCCCGATCGACGACCCGAGCACCTGCCGCGACGCCGTGCGATCACCGAGGGGCACACGCCACGCCGCTCGGGTTGCCGGGGCTCACCAGCCGTGCTGTCCGCCCCTCGCGGCGCTGCCGGTGGACGGGAGCGGACGTGCGCCGCGCACGCGCACGGGCCCCCGGGAGCCTCAGCTTCCCTGCTGGTGCCGGCGCTGGTCGCCGATCCGGTCCCGGGCCCCGGGGTGCGGCACCTGGTCCCGTACCCAGGTCTTCAGCAGGGGCGAGTGGAGCGCCGGCACCCAGAGGTCGGCCCGTCCGGCATGCGCCCCGTCCGGCCGGTGGCCCACGCCGAGGACCCGCAGTCCCGCACGCCACGCGGACTCGACCCCCGTCAGCGAGTCCTCGACCGCCAGCGCGCGGTGCGCGCTGGCGCCGCACAGCCGCGCCGCCGTCGCGTACACGTCGGGCCAGGGCTTGGGGCGGACGACCGCAGGCGCGAACACCGACGGGTCCCCGCCGGCGGCGTCCGGGGGCATGCCGGACGGGACGACGATGTGCCGGAAGTGCCGGAGCAGACCCGCTCGGGAGAGGCTCTCCTCCACGACCTCCAGGGGGCAGTTGCTGGCCACCGCGAGCGGCAGCCGGCCGGAGAGGGAGCGTACGAACTCCGCGGCCCCCGGCATGGTCACGGGATTGCCGGCGACGAGGTCCATGAAGTGGTCCAGCAGCGCCTTCGTCAGGTCGGCGGCCAGTTCGGGCTTGTGTGCCTCCTCGGCCATCAGCCGGCCGCAGTCGGTGTAGTGCACGCCCTTGGCCCGCTCCGCGAACCCGGCGGAGGGCGTCAGCCCGAAGGCGTGCAGGGCCCGCGTCCGGGCGTCCTGCCAGTGGCGTTCGGTGTCCATCAGGGTCCCGTCGCAGTCGAAGACGACGGCGTCGGGGGACCAGTCGAGAAGGGAAGGGGCATGGGTGGTCACAGTGCCTCCTGCGGGAGGGGGCGGTCCTGCTCGTGGCGGACCGCGGTTCGGGTGAGTGCTGCGGCTTCCCGGGCCGGACGCGTGTGGTCCGTGCGTCCACCGGTGTCGGCGTACGGACGGAACGGCGCGGACTCAGGGCATTCCGTGGCAAAGGGGAAACATCGCATTCGCTACGCTATTTTCGCTTCGGAGCGTGTCGCAATCACTACTTCGAGTGCTCGACAATGACCCGAGTCGAGGTGTAAGCGGGATCAGATGTGCGGCGCTTGCCCATTGACCTCACGAGTCGTCAACCGTGCATGAGTGCGGCCGAGTTGACGAATATGCGAAGGGCAAGCCGGAACCGTGGCGTCCGGTGGGGGAAAGGTCGCCTTGGCGCCAGGAACCGCGCCGTTTCAACCTCGAAATCACCCGTAAGAATTAACGATCGAAAGAATTGGTCAATCAATGTGCGCGGATGTGAAGAATTGCTCCGGGAGTGCGCGGGCGCACTACATTCTCCGGCGTCACGGGAATGCTGAGCGAAGGTGGACAGCACGTTGCAGGAACGGGCCAGGGCAACCCGCAGATCACTCCTGGAGGCAGCGGCCTGCCTCTTCGCCGAGCAGGGCTACGCCCGCACCAGCGTCAATGACATAAGTGCCAGGTCCGGGCGGACCAGCGGCTCCGTCTACTTCCACTACGCCAGCAAGGAAGGGGTCGCCCTCGCCGTCGTCCAGGACCGGTTCGCCACCTGGCCGGGCCTCGCCGCGCGGTACACCGACCGGGCGGTACCGCCCCTGGAACGCCTAGTCGCTCTCAGCTACGACATCGCCCGGGCCCTGGCCGAGGACACCCTCACACGCGCGGGCGCACGCCTGTGGGCCGAGCGCGACGTCATCGATGCCCCGCTGCCCGACCCCTTCGCCCTGTGGACCGCCGCCGCCACCCGCCTTCTCGCACAGGCCCGCGCCGCCGGCCACCTCGCGTACCACGTCCGTCCTGCCGCCACCGCACGCACCCTGGTGCGCGCCTTCTTCGGGCTGTGCACCCTCACCGAGGCCCTGGAGGGCCCGCACACCGTCACCGACCGCCTCACCGAATGGTGGCAGCTGACCCTGCCGTCCCTGGAGCGGCCCGCGGACCCGGCGGGCACCGCCGGCAGGGCGCGGAGCGAAGCCGCACGCCGAGCGGTACGGAGCCCGGCGCGGCGGACGGACTGAGGAGCGGCGGGCCGCCGCCGCGGCCTTCGCGGGACCGGGCGACGGACCGTGGCGCGGCCGCCGCGCCCACCGTCCGCGGCCCGCCGACACCGAGTGGCTCGGCCGCGACGGGTCACGGAGCATGGGACTGACGGGGATGCCCGGACAGCGCACCCCGGCGACCGCCGGACCGGTCCGATCGGCACCGGAGTGAGGCCCTGGGGGAAAAGGGGTGCGAGCGCATGGCGGACAACCCGGTCGAGGCCGAGGACTCATACCGGTCTGCGACGCTGAGCGGCGTACCGCGCCACCGCCGGCTCCAGGCGCTGGAACTGCTGCTGACCGAGCAGCGGTTCAGGATCGCCCGCTACGTGGCGGCGCACTCCGTGCCCGGCGGAAAGCCGCGCCTGTGCTCCCGCAGGCTCCCACGGGCCACTCCCGACATCGACTCCCTGGCGCGGAAGCTTCTCGACGCGGTGCCGGTGCCCATCACCCTCGTCCTCGCGGTGCCCGGCGAGGGCGACGAGCCGATGGAGTTCTACTACGTGGGGCGGAACCTGGCTGCGCAGGAGGACGTGGCCCGCAATCTGCCGCCCGGTGCCCTGCCCCCGTGGACCGGGCCGGTGCCGCTGTTCGACCGCTATCCGACCCTCGTGAACACGGGCGTCCCCCGTCTGCTGGCGGAAGCCCACCGCAGCAGGCGGACGCAGGGTCCCGAACCGGCCGAGTGGCCGCTGCTCGCCCCCGACGGCCTGGTGATCCGTATGAGCACCGAGGTGCGCGTGATCCCCTGTGCGGATCTGCTGCTGCTCACCTGGGAGCGGGGGCAGGAGTCCCTGATGGCGCAGGAGGCACAGCGCCTGGCGGGCGTGTGCTGGGCCGAGTGGAATCTCGGTGACGGCAGCACCCGGACGTCGTCCGGACTGCCCGGTGTCCTGGGCCTGCCAGCCGAGCAGCCGCTGCCCGGTCTCCTTGACCTGGGCCGCATGGTGGAGCCGGACAGCCTGGACGAGCTGTACCGGTCGGTCCACGACATACTCCTGTGCATGCGGGTCGCGGACTGCGATCTGCGGCTGACCGGCCCGGAGAAGAAGACCGTCCGCTTCGTCGCCGAACCGGTGCGTCCGGCGGAGGGCCCGGTGTGGGCCGTACGCGCGGTGCTCCACGACGTGTCCGAGGACCGCACCAGCCGCGCCGTGGCCGAAGAGGCCATCCGGGAGGCACGCACGCAGCGGGAGCGTGCCGACGCCGTCGCCCAGGTGGCCGAACGCCTGCGCAGCGCCGTCCTGCCCGGCTTCCCGGCGGAACTGGCCCGGCACGGGGTCGAGGCGGCGGCCGTCTACCGCCCCGAGGCCCGCGCGGCACGGGTCGGCGGCGACTGGTACAAGACCCGGATCCTGCCGAACGGGAAGGTGCTGATCGCGCTCGGCGACGCCCGCGGCCACGGCCTCGACGCCGTCACGCTGATGGCGAAACTGCGGTATGCGCTGGCCGGGCTGGCGTACACCGGCAAATCGGTGGAACGGCTGACGGGCTGGCTGAACGTGGTCGCCTGCGACGACGGGGCGGAGTCCACCGCCACCGCGGTCGTCGCCCGCTACCACCTCGGCCGAGGGCTGCTGCGCTGGACGTGCGCGGGCCATCCGCTGCCCGTCCTGGTGCGTGACGGACGGGCCCGCATGCTCGATCCGCCGCCGGGCGGTCCCGGCCTGCCGCTGGGCGTGCTGCCCCGTGAGGTGTACCGGGCGGCGGAGACCTTCCTGCGCCCGGGCGACGTGGTCCTCATGTACTCGGACGGTCTGATCGAACGCCGTGGCTCCGACCTCGACCGGGACTCCTCCCGGCTGCTGCGGGCCGTCGACACCTGCGTCGGCGGCGGCATCCCGCCCGGGGGCGAGGCCCTGGACGCCTTCGCCCGCAAGTTGGTCGACGAGCTGACCGGGCCCCACACGGCCGACGACGCCACGGTGCTTGCCTTCCGCGTCGTGCGGGACGACACCGACCGCCGGTCCGGCGCCTGACGCCGGTCGCCGGTCCGGCGCCTGACCGACTGACTCCGCTCGCCGGTCCGGTGCCCGCCCGGCCGCCGGTGCCACCGGATCGTGAGCGGCGGGAGGACAGGGCCGCCGTGGCAAGCGGTGGCAGACGGCTGTGACCAGGCCCGGTATCCGGCACGGCGCGCCCCGGCCGTCAGCGGCGCGCGTCGGGTGTCGCCGGTGTGTCCCCCATGGTCACCACGCGGTCGGCGGCCCGCACCACGAGCGGGTCGTGCGTGGCCACCACGGTGACACAGCCGTACTGGTGGGTCGTCTCCGTCAGGAGGCCGACCAGGCCGGCCGCCTGCTCCCGGTCGACCGCCGCCGTCGGTTCGTCGACCAGCAGCACCTCGGGTTCCAGCAGCAACGCCCGGGCCACCGCGATCCGTTGCCGCTCGCCGCCGGAGAGCGCGTCGGCCCGGTGCCGGAGCCGGTGGCCCAGCCCCACCTCGGACAGCAGCGCCTCGGCCCGCGCGCGCAGCCCGCGTGCCGAGCGGCCGGCGACCGACCCGGCGGCCAGCAGCTGTTCGACGGCGGTGAGCCCACCGAGGAGGTTTCCGCTCTGGAAGACGTAACCGATCCGCTCACGGCGCAGCCGTGCCTGGTCGGAGGCGGACAGCCGGGCGATGTCCGCGCCGCCGAGCAGGACCTGACCCGAGTCCGGCCGCAACAGGGCACCCGCCGTGGCGAGCAGGGTGGACTTGCCCGACCCGGACGGGCCGACCAGCGCGGTCACCGCCGCGGCCGGGAAACAGGCGGACAGCGCACGCAGCGCGGTCGTCCGGGACTCGCCGTGGCCCAACGTCACGGTGACATCGAGGAGTTCGAGGCTCATCGGGCGGCTCCCAGCATGGTCATCGGATCGACGGTCGTCACCTTGCGCAGCGTCACGGCGGTGCCGGCCAGCCCCACGAGCGCCACGGTGGCCATGGCAGTGGTGAGTCCCGCGGCGGGCAGGCTGAACGGGACGTCGGCGCCCACCAGCAGACCGACGCCCTCGGCGAGCGCCGCCCCGGCCGCCGTGCCGGCACCGACCACGACCGCGGCCTGGGCGAGGGTGTGGCCGAGCAGCCGGCGCCGCGACGCGCCCAGGGCGCGCAGCAGGGCCAGTTCCGGTCGGCGCTGCACGGTCCACACCGCGAAGAAGGCACCGACCACGAGCGGGGCGATGACGTACAGGAACGCCTGGATGGAGGTCATCGTGACCCGCTCGCCCGTGTAGCCGGGAGCGGCGGCGTAGGCGTCCCGCACGGTGATCGTGTGCGTGCCGAGCGCCTGGTCGCCAGCCGTGAGATCCGTGCCGGGGCGGACCCTGAGCGCGACGCCGCTGTACTGCCGCGGCAGTTCGCTCGTGGCCGAGTGCGAGCCGGGCATGGTGAACCGCAGCCCGAGCCAGGTCTCGGCCGGCACATACAGGACGGGGACATGGCCGTAGGCGGAGCGGCCGGTGGTACCGGTGACCTTCAGGCCGATGCCCAGCCGGTCCACGGTGAGGGTGTCGCCGATCCGTACGCCCTCGTCGACGAGGGCCTGGGAGACCACCACGCCGGACGGGGTGCCCGCCGCGAGCGGGGTGCCGGACGTGGCGCCGGGGTCGATGAAGGAGCCCGGCTCGACGCCGAACGCGGCGAAGTCGACCTCCGTCCTCCGGTCCGTGGTGCCCCGGTCGATGGTGACACCCAGCGGCGTGGCTTCGACGCCCCGGCGGGCGCGCCATCCGTCGAGGGCCGCCGGGCCGACCAGGCTGCGGGCGAACTGGTCGGAGTCGGTGCCGGAGGCGAAGGCGAGATGGGTCGCCGGGAGCCCGCGCAGCGCGGAGGTCGTGTCGTCGCCCAGGCCGGTGGTGAAGCCGGAGACGACGCCGACGAGCGCGGCGACGAGGACCACGACGCTGCCCATCAGGAGAAAACGGCCGCGGGCCGCCTTCAGTTCGAGCAGTGCGAGGTACACGGGGGTGCCTTTCGAACGCTTCTTGGGGACACTGTGTCGCCAAGATAGTAGATGGCGACGCTGTGTCCCCAAGTGGGGTCGGTACGGCGTCGGCTTCTAGACTGGGGCGCGTGCCCAAGATCAGTGCTGACACCGTCGCCGACCACCGCGCCCGGCAACGCCGGGCGCTGATCGGGACCGCGCGGGAACTGCTGGAGGAGGGCGGCTCCGCGTCCGTGACCTTCGCCGCGGTGGCCGCCCGCACCGGGCTGGCCCGCAACAGCGTCTACAAGTACTTCGCCGACCGCGGGGAACTCCTGGCCGAAGTGGTGCGCGAGGCCACGCCCCGCTGGACGCGACGCATCCACGAGGAGATGGCCGCGGCACCGGATCCCGTGGCCCGGGTTGCCGCCTATGTGCGCGCCCAGCTGATGCTGGTCCGCGACGGGGAACACCGCATCGCCCAGGCTCTGACCGCCGACCGCGACGCGGCCGTGCTGCGGGAGGCGGCCGCCGAGGCGCACCAGGCGATCCTGGAACCGCTGATCACCGCGCTCACCGGCCTCGGCGACGAGGCCCCGCTCCGCACGGCCCGGCTGCTCCAAGGACTGGTCGACGCCGCGACGACGGCGCTCGAATCGGGCGACGACTTCGACGCGGTCACCGAACGGACGGTCCGCCTGGTCACGGGGGCCGTGGCCACGGTCGCGCGCCGCCCCCCCAACTGACCGTCCGTTGCCGCGACTTCCGGCCGGGCGGCATGCCCGCCGCGCGTGCCGCGCGACGGTGCACGGGATGTCACCGAGGGTTCACCTGGCAGGTACCTGACCGATGACGCGGCCGTCTCCGTACGGAACTGTGATGGTTCCGAGGACGGTGCCGGGACGGCGTACGGCACCGCAAGAGCCGTAGGTCAGGAGAGGCATGTCCGTCACAGCCGAGTCACCGAGACGCACGACGCGCCGCGGAAAGCAGGGAGTCGCACGAAGCATCGCGCTCGGGACCGCGCTGGCCCTGGTCGCCTTCGTCCCCTCGGCCGCCGCGAGCGCCCGGACCGCCGCCCCGGCCGGCAGCGGGATCGCGTGGACCACGCAGCAGGTGGCACCCGGCGTCCAGGTCCGTACCGGGGTCCTGAGCGACGCCGACGCCGCCGGCGCGTGGACGGTCACCGTCCAGGCCCCGGCCGTCAACCGGCTCACCGGCGCCGCCACCTGGGCCCCGCTGGGGGACCGCGACTGGGCCGACGCCACCGCCGGGCGGCTGCGGTCGGCCGGGTTCGAACCGCGCCTGGAACAGGTGGTGTGGGACGAGTACTCCGACACGCCGCGCGGCACCATGGGCTGGCAGGTCAGGGTCGGGCGGTACGTCACCCAGGCCGAGACGGGCACGGTCAACTCGGCGGTGAAGGCGGCCGGTTTCCGTACCACCGTCGAGTGGACGGGCTACGACGGCCGGCAGCCCGCCGACGCGCAGCGCATCCACGTGGCCGTCGTCGACCCGGCGCGCCTGCGCGGCACGATCGAGGTCAGCGACGGCGGTGACGTCGCCGACCGCGAGAAGACCTCCGCGGTGGCCGCCCGGCTCGGCTCGCTGCTCGGCGTCAACGGCGGTTTCTTCATCACCTCGGACGTGGACGGCGTCCAGGGCACGATGGCCGGTCTGTCCGCCGTGAACGGTGAACTGGAGTCCATGGCGGCCGGTTCACGCGCGGCACTGATCCTTCAGGACGGCGGACGGCACCCGCGCGTCGCGGACCTGTCCACCACCGTCACCGTGCGCGCCGGCTCCGCCCGCCACGCGGTGCAGGGCATCAACCGGGTCCCGGGCAAGGTGCGCAACTGCGGCCGTCCCGGCGCCGTGCCCACCGAACTGCCCCGGCACGACACCACCTGCTCGCTCGCCGACGACCTGGTGAAGTTCACCTCCGCGTTCCGGGCCCGACTGCCCACGGGCCCCGGTGTCCAGGTGGTCCTGGACCGGCGCGGTGTCGTCGTCTCCAGCGGCGAGCGGGGCGGCGTCGCGCCCGCGCAGGGGTCGGTGCTGCAAGGCACCGGCGAGGCGGCCGCATGGCTCACCGAGCACGCGGGCGTCGGCCGCCGGCTGACGCTGCGCGAGGACGTCCGGGACGCCTCGGGACGTCTGGTCGGGCTCGGGCCCGACGACAGCATCGTCAGCGCGGCACCCACCCTGGTCGAGGACGGCCGCGTGCACATCGACGCCGCGACCGAAGGCACCCTCGACCCGCTCGACCTGTCCTTCGGGTTCGCCTGGTCCAATGTGCGCCAGCCCCGCACCCTGGCCGGCGTCGACCGGCACGGACGACTCCTCCTGGTGACCGTCGACGGCCGTCAGCCCGGCGTCAGCGAGGGATTCACCCTGGCCGAGGCCGCCCGTTTCATGCGATCCCTCGGGGCCGTACAGGCCCTCAACCTGGACGGCGGCGGATCCACCACGATGGCCGTGGACGGAACTCTGGTCAACGGCCCCTCCGACGCCACCGGCGAGCGTGCCGTCGGCGACACGATCCAGATCCTGGCGGGCGACGGACGGGACTGAGACCCACCGGTCCGGGGCGGCACCGCGCCGCGGGCCGCCGTGCCGGCGGCCCGGCGGCTGGTGTCGCCCCGTTGCCGTGCCACCGTGCCGGCCGCAGGCCCGGGCCGGGACACCGCGGCCTGCGCGACACCGGGCCGGGTCCCGGCGGGCCGGTGGGCCGCCGGGTCAGGCCAGGGCGGTGGCCTCCGCGGCGATCAGGGCGCCGCGCCCGGCGGACAGCCCCGCCTTGCCCGCCTGCTTCTTCGCCCACGTCGCGAGGTGCGCGTAGTGGCCACGGCCGAGCATGCCGGTCATCGTCGAGACGACGTGGTCCTCGGCGCCCGAGGTCAGGATCAGATGGGCCAGACCGGTCCGGGACGCCGTGACCGTGAAGACCGAGGCGGCCGTGGTGGTGCCGCCGGGACCGATGGCCTCGGCGCGCAGGGTGTGCTCACCGGCGGTGAGCCCCGCGAGGTCGAGGGACTGCCCGGCGCTGACCGGGGCGCGTCCAGGGTGAGGGCGACCTGGTCGGCGCCGGTGGACCGCACCGTGACGACCGGGGTCTGCGCACGGTCGGGCCGGGCGTCCGCGGCCGGGGAGACGAGGCTCACGGCCGGCGCGTCCGGGGCCGTTTGCCGCCGTTGCAGCCAGACGGCGTTCCAACCCGACAGCTCCGCAGGGCGGTTGGTGATGATGCCGTCCACGCCCGCGGCCTCCAGCGCCTGCCAGCGGGCCGCGCTGTCCACCGTCCACACGTTCACCGCGACCCCGGCCGCGTGCAGGCCCTTCACGACACCGGGATTCTTGGACAGGGCGCCTTCCGACGGGTTGTAGGCCGAGAGGTGCAGTTCCTCGGCGACGGCCACCGGATCGGCGTCGAGGGAGTCCCGCAGCAGGCCCAGCGGCAGCTCCGGAGCCAGCTCATGGGTGTATTGCAGGGCGCTGACCTCGAAACTCTGCACGAACACCCGGCCGGTCATGCCGTGGTCCCGGACGGTCTTGACGATCGTGGCGACCTCGTCCCGGGTGTGGGCGCCCTTGATCTCCAGCAGCAGGTCGCCGCCCCGGCTCCTGAGGTCCGCCAACTGGGCGGCCAGCGTCGGGACACGCGCGCCCTCGTAGGCGGGGGCGAACCACGCACCGGCGTCCAGCGCGTTCAGCTGAGCGGAGGTCAGGTCGCGGATGCGGCCGGTGCCGTCGGTGGTGCGGTCGACCGTGGCGTCGTGCAGGACGTACGGGACGCCGTCCTTGCTCGGCTGGACGTCGTTCTCGATGTACGCGGCGCCGCCGCGGCGGGCGATCTCGTCCGAGACCAGGGTGTTCTCCGGGGCGGCCGAGGAAGCGCCGCGGTGCGCGATCACGGTCAGCGGGGAGCCCATGGGCGTATGTGGCTCTCGGCGGGCAGTTCGGTCACCTTCAGGTCGTCGAAGGACACGGTCGCGCCGTTGACGACCAGGGCTTCCACGCCGGTCGCGGAGCGGGCGAGCCTGCTGGTACGCATGGCCTCGGTCCCGTTGAAGAACCAGCGCGCCCCGGTGCCGTGCACGTCAACGGCGATCCATACGTCGCGGCCGGTGTCGGCGGTGGAGGGCGCGGCTGCGGTGTCGGTGACGTTCCAGGCGTCGGCGGTGGTGCGCTGGGCGAACCGGTGCCCGGTCGTACACCAGGAGGCCGGGGGCGGACCCGCGGGGAACCCGTCTTCGCCCGTGGCGTGATCAAGTGGTGCGGACCGGCGCAGTACGGCTTCGTCCCCGACCGGGGACACGCGGTCCCGAGATGCGTGGGTGCCGGGGTTGCGGAAGCATGACGAGGAAGCGGTTCGCGCCCCGCGGGGACAGGTCTCGCGGGGACGGGTCCCGGGGGTGGGCGTGCGCACCGGCGTACCGGTGCCTTTCGGGCCGGGGGCGGGAAGGGCCGTCGCGGCTGTGCCGACCGGAGTCTTCGGATGCACTTGCTGAATCGCAGAATCGAACTGTCGCCGGATTCCCGGAAGCCGACGACACCGCCAGGATCAGCTTCCTGGCTGTGCGCCAGAGACTGGGGACTGCTGCTGATCAGGCTGACCTTCGGACTGCTGATGGTCGGTCATGGCACGCAGAAACTGTTCGGGATCTTCGGGGGGCCGGGACTCGCGGCCACCGGCAGGACCTTCGACGCCCTCGGCTACCACCCGGGTGAGGTCTACGCCGTGATCGGTTCCCTCTCCGAACTCCTCGGCGGCCTGGGTCTGGCCCTCGGACTGTTCGTCCCGCTCGCGTCCGCGGCCGTCGTCGGCGTGATGATCAACGCCATGGCCACCGTCAGCGGTGCCCACGGCCTGTGGGCCCAGAACGACGGTGTCGAGTACAACGTGACCATCTGCGTCGTCGCCCTCGCCCTCGCCGCCGTCGGACCGGGGCGGCTGGCCCTCGACCGGTTCTTCCCGTGGCGCGCGGGCGGCTGGCCCGAAGCGGCCCTCGCCCTCGGTCTCGGGGGCGTCGGCGCCGCCGTCGCGCTGAGCGTCTGAACCACCCGGCACGCGTCGACGTACATCGGTGGGCGACCGGCGCTCCGCCCCGCCGGTCGCTAGTAGTGCTTGGTCAGATTGGTCTTGGTCCTGCGTGTCTTTCGGGTTCGGTGTGGCGTTAAGTGAGATGTGACTCCGGACGAGGTGACTGCG